>NZ_JANLGL010000095.1:0-21368 GCF_024655625.1 Pseudomonas sp. 18.1.10 | reverse complement strand
AGGTGTATCAGTCAATACTTGTGTGACTGACACACCGCATTCGCGAGCAAGCCCGCTCCCACATTTTTGAGCCGGTTTCTTCAGGATTATCTCCAATGACTAAATTCCCCACCGCTGTAAACCTGCACAAAACCTCCAACACCCTCGGCCTCACCTACGGCCCCGACGAGGTGTACCAACTCCCCGCCGAGCTGCTGCGCACCCACTCGCCTTCCGCCGAGGTCCAGGGCCACGGCAAACCGATCCTGCAATTCGGCAAGCTCAACGTGCGCCTGACCAAGATCGAACCGGCCGGCCAGTACGCACTGAAATTGACCTTCGACGATGGCCATGACAGCGGACTGTTCACCTGGGACTACCTCTACCAACTGGCCGTACGCCAGGACGCGCTGTGGGCCGATTATCTGGCCGAACTCAAAGCTGCCGGAAAAACCCGCGACCCGAACCAGTCGGTCGTGCGGCTGATGCTCTAGCCCAAGGGTCTTGCTCTTTAGAGGGCATTTTCTAATTTCATCTGCTTGAATGCCCTGTCGCGTGGCCAATGATTGGCCCGCTTGCGAAAAAAATTAAACTCGGGTAACCAATGGAACTGGCAAGTTCCCTGCATTTGACGATGCGGTATCAACGGTCACCCGAGTCGCAGTACCTGGCTTGTGTTGTGTATCGATATTGGTGCACAGCGGTAACGGGTACTCGTCTTTCGGACAATGGAGCGTCGTAGATGAGTAACAAGAACAACGATGACTTGAAACGCCAGGCCTCGGAAAACACCCTGGGGCTCAACCCGATCATCGCGTTACGGAAAAAGGATTTACTCGCCTCGGCGAAGATGGTGCTGACCCAAGCCATCAAGCAACCGTTGCACAGCGTCAAGCACGTCGCCCACTTTGGCGTCGAGTTGAAGAACGTGATGTTTGGCAAATCCGAGCTGGTGCCCGAAAGCGATGACCGTCGCTTCAACGACCCGGCCTGGAGCCAGAACCCGCTCTACAAGCGCTACCTGCAAACCTACCTGGCGTGGCGCAAGGAACTGCACGACTGGATCGGCGACAGCAACCTGTCCCCCCAGGACATCAGCCGCGGCCACTTCGTCATCAACCTGATGACCGAAGCCATGGCGCCCACCAATAGTGCGGCGAACCCGGCGGCGGTCAAACGTTTCTTTGAAACCGGCGGCAAAAGCCTGCTGGACGGTTTGTCCCACCTGGCCAAGGACATGGTGCACAACGGCGGCATGCCGAGCCAGGTCAACATGGGCGCCTTTGAAGTGGGCAAGACCCTGGGCACCAGCGAAGGCGCCGTGGTGTTTCGCAACGACGTGCTGGAGCTGATCCAGTACAAGCCGATCACCGAACAGGTGCACGAACGCCCGCTGCTGGTGGTACCGCCGCAGATCAATAAATTCTATGTCTTCGACCTGAGCCCGGACAAGAGCCTGGCGCGCTTCTGCCTGCGCAACGGCCAGCAGACCTTTATCGTCAGTTGGCGCAACCCGACCAAGGCCCAGCGCGAGTGGGGCCTGTCGACCTATATCGAGGCGCTGAAGGAAGCGGTGGATGTGGTCACCGCGATCACCGGCAGCAAAGACATCAACATGCTTGGCGCCTGCTCCGGTGGCATCACCTGCACCGCCCTGCTCGGCCATTACGCGGCGCTGGGGGAGAAGAAGGTCAACGCCCTGACCTTGCTGGTCAGCGTGCTCGACACCACCCTCGACACCCAAGTGGCGCTGTTCGTCGATGAGCAGACCCTGGAAGCGGCCAAGCGCCACTCCTACCAGGCCGGCGTGCTCGAAGGCCGCGACATGGCCAAGGTGTTTGCCTGGATGCGCCCCAACGACCTGATCTGGAACTACTGGGTCAACAACTACCTGCTGGGCAACGAGCCACCGGTGTTCGACATCCTGTTCTGGAACAACGACACCACGCGCCTGCCGGCGGCCTTCCATGGCGACCTGATCGAGTTGTTCAAAAACAACCCGCTGGTCCGCGCCAATGCCCTGGAAGTGTGCGGCACGCCCATCGACCTCAAGCAGGTCACCGCCGACATCTACTCACTGGCCGGCACCAACGACCACATCACGCCGTGGCAGTCCTGCTACAAGTCGGCGCAGCTGTTCGGCGGCAAGGTCGAGTTCGTGCTGTCCAGCAGTGGGCATATCCAGAGCATCCTCAACCCGCCGGGCAACCCCAAGGCGCGCTACCAGACCAGCGACAGCCTGACGGCGACGCCGCTGGACTGGCAGGAAAATGCCACCAAGCACACCGATTCCTGGTGGCTGCATTGGCAGGCGTGGCAGGCGGAGCGGGCCGGGAAGTTGAAGAAGGCGCCGACGAGTTTGGGTAACAAGACCTACGCCGCAGCGGAAGCGGCGCCGGGTACCTATGTACACGAACGCTAGATTGAAATGAGATCCAAATGTGGGAGCGGGCTTGCCCGCGAATGCGGTGTGTCAGTCAGCACATCTGATACTGAAACACCGCTTTCGCGAGCAAGCCCGCTCCCACATTCAGACTGTATTCCGGCAGTAACACTTCACAGGGCTTGAGCATGCCGCAACCGTTCATCTTCCGCACCATCGACCTGGATGGCCAGACCATCCGCACGGCGGTGCGCCCGGGCAAGCCTCACTTGACGCCGCTGCTGATCTTCAATGGCATCGGCGCCAACCTTGAGTTGGTGTTTCCGTTCGTCCAGGCACTGGACCCAGACCTGGAGGTGATCGCCTTCGACGTGCCAGGCGTCGGCGGCTCGTCGACGCCCAAGCGGCCGTACCGGTTTCCCGGCCTGGCCAAGCTCACCGCGCGCATGCTCGATTACCTCGACTACGGCCAGGTGAGCGTGGTGGGCGTGTCGTGGGGCGGCGCGCTGGCGCAGCAATTCGCCTACGACTACCCGGAGCGCTGCAAGAAGCTGATCCTCGCGGCCACGGCAGCGGGCGCGGTGATGGTGCCGGGCAAGCCGAAGGTGTTGTGGCTGATGGCCAGCCCGCGTCGGTATATCCAACCGTCCCACGTGGTGCGCATTGCACCGATGATCTACGGCGGCTCGTTCCGCCGCGACTCAAAGCTCGCCGCCGAACACGCGAGCAAAGTGCGCTCGGCCGGCAAGCTCGGTTACTACTGGCAACTGTTCGCCGGGCTGGGCTGGACCAGCATCCACTGGCTGCACAAGATCCGCCAACCGACCCTGGTGCTGGCGGGGGACGACGACCCGCTGATCCCGCTAATCAACATGCGCATGCTCGCCTGGCGCATTCCCAACGCACAGCTGCACATCATCGATGACGGCCACCTGTTCCTGATTACCCGCGCCGAAGCCGTGGCGCCGATCATCATGAAATTTCTCGAAGAGGAGCGCATGCGTGCGGTGATTCATCCGCGACCGGCGGTGTAAGGACCACACCGCCGCGCAACTTGCCAGGAACCGACTATGGTTCTGAATTGGCGTGCCTGTTGATGGCTTGACGAAGGAGTGTTGGCTCATGCGAGAAAGACCCGTGACGAACCCGGCGCCCACCCCGGCCGCGTTCATCAATGCGCAAAATGCGATCACCGGCCTGCGCGGTCGGGACTTGCTCTCGACCCTGCGCAGCGTAGCCGCCTATGGCTTGCGCAACCCGGTGCACACGGCCCGCCATGCCTGGGCGTTGAGTGGTCAACTGGGTCGCGTATTGCTGGGCGAAACCGTGCATGAGCCCAACCCCAACGACAGCCGCTTCATCGACCCCACCTGGAAGCTCAACCCGCTGTACCGGCGCAGCTTGCAGGCCTACCTGAGCTGGCAGAAACAAACCCGCCACTGGATCGACGACAGCACCCTCAGCGCCGATGACCGCGCCCGTGCGCACTTCGCCTTTTCCCTGCTCAACGATGCCGTCTCCCCTTCCAACACCCTGCTCAACCCGCTGGCCATCAAGGAGCTGCTCAACTCCGGCGGCAACAGCGTGGTGCGCGGCGTGACCAACCTGGTCGAAGACCTGCTGCACAACAACGGCCTGCCACGCCAGGTGAGCAAGCATGCCTTCGAAGTCGGCAAGACGGTGGCGACGACGCCCGGTTCGGTGGTGTTTCGCAATGAACTGCTGGAGCTGATCCAGTACAAGCCCATGAGTGAAAAACAGTACGCCAAGCCGCTGCTGGTGGTGCCGCCGCAAATCAACAAGTACTACATCTTCGACCTGAGCCCGGCCAACAGCTTTGTGCAGTACGCCCTGAAAAACGGCCTGCAGACCTTTATGGTCAGCTGGCGCAACCCGGATGTGCGCCACCGCGAGTGGGGCCTGTCCACCTACGTCGCGGCGCTGGAAGAAGCCCTCAACGTGTGCCGCGCGATCACCGGCGCGCGCGAGGTCAACCTGATGGGCGCCTGCGCCGGCGGCCTGACCATCGCCGCGCTGCAAGGCCACCTGCAGGCCAAGCGCCAGCTGCGGCGCATCTCCAGCGCCAGCTACCTGGTCAGCCTGCTGGACAGCCAGATCGACAGCCCCGCCACGCTGTTCGTCGACGAGCAAACCCTGGAGGCCGCCAAGCGCCGCTCCTATCAGCAAGGTGTGCTGGACGGTCGCGACATGGCCAAGGTGTTCGCCTGGATGCGCCCCAACGACCTGATCTGGAACTACTGGATCAACAACTACCTGCTGGGCAAGGAGCCACCGGCCTTCGACATCCTGTACTGGAACAACGACAACACGCGCCTGCCCGCCGCGCTGCACGGCGACCTGCTGGACTTCTTCAAGCACAACCCGCTGAGCCATCCCGGTGGCCTGGAGGTGTGCGGCACGCCCATCGACTTGCAGAAAGTCACGGTGGACAGCTTCAGCGTGGCCGGGATCAACGACCACATCACGCCGTGGGACGCGGTGTATCGCTCCACCCAGCTGCTGGGCGGCGACAAGCGCTTCGTGCTGTCCAACAGCGGGCATATCCAGAGCATCCTCAACCCACCGGGCAACCCCAAGGCCAACTACGTCGAAAACCCCAAGCTGAGCAGCGACCCACGCGCCTGGTACTACGATGCCAACCATGTCGAAGGCAGCTGGTGGCCGCAATGGCTGGAGTGGATCCAGCAACGCTCGGGCGTACAGCGCGAAACCCTTACCGCCCTGGGCAACCAGAATTACCCACCGATGGAAGCGGCGCCAGGCACGTACGTGCGGGTGCGCTGAGCTCAGCGATCAGACTAAGAAGACTGGATGAAGACGCGCGACCGGATCCTTGAATGTGCCCTGCAGTTGTTCAACCAGAAGGGCGAGCCGAATGTATCCACCATGGAGGTGGCCAATGAAATGGGGATCAGCCCCGGCAACCTGTACTACCACTTCCATGGCAAGGAGCCGTTGGTGCTCGGGCTGTTCGAGCGCTTCCAGAATGAGCTGGCACCGCTGCTCGACCCGCCGGCGGAGGCACAACTGGAGCCCCAGGATTACTGGCTGTTCCTGCACCTGATCGTCGAACGCATGGCCCACTACCGCTTTCTGTTCCAGGACTTGTCGAACCTGGCGGGGCGCCTGCCGAAACTGGCCAAGGGCATTCGCAACCTGCTCACCGCCCTCAAGCGCACCCTGGCGTCACTGCTCGCCCGCCTGAAAGCGGCCGGGCAGTTGGTCAGCGGCACCCAGGCGCTGGGGCAACTGGTGGAGCAGATCACCATGACCCTGCTGTTTTCCCTGGACTACCAACGGATTCTCGACCGTGACGGCGAGGTGCAGGTGGTGGTCTACCAGATCATGATGCTGGTGGCGCCGCACCTGTTATCGCCGGCACGGCAAGCGACCGAGCAGCTGGCACTGCGTTATCTGGACAACCCGATCTAACGGTCTGCCCCCATAGTGCGTTCAAACAAACCATCATCCCGGCCGGCCGAACTGTTTAGTGAACATGAACAGTTCGCTGTCAGTCTTGATCCCCAGTTTCCGATAGGCCGATTGTTTTTGCGTGCTGATGGTACTCACACTGCGCGAGAACTTTACCGCAATTGAACTCACGGACATGCCCTCGAGAAAACAACGTAATACTTCCTGCTCTTTTGGCGTGAGGCGGGTATTCAAGCGCAAAGACGCCGGACGTACCACGGGCGAATTAACATCCACCCGATCAAAAAACGATGTCGATTCCTGAAGGGCCAATAACATGCAACGTTCCAGGTAAATCCGACCTTGGGCAACTGTTCGAATTGCCACTATCAATTCGGTGAGTTTCTGGGTCTTGCCCAGCACCCCCAGACTTCCAGCCTTCAACGCCAGCGATACCGTCGCAAGCGTGTAGTGCGACGATACAACCAGCAGCTTGCAGCGCTTGAACCGCCGACTCAAGGTCTGGATCAGGCTTAGGCCATCGGTGTCTGAAGGCCCCAGCGTAAAGTCCATCACCACCACATCCGCAACCCGCCGGGCAAGCGCTTCAAGCAATTCCCTGGACGTCCTGAAGGAGCCGATCACATTCAGATCGGGCTCGTTGTCGAGGCCCAACTCGATCCCCTGCCGAACCATCTCATGGTCATCCAACAACATGATGGTATGCATATCAACCACCGGGAAACTCGTAAAAATAGGTACAACTTGGTACAAACTTTTTCTTTACACGAACACGGTATAGCGCAGCCCCATACGGTAATCAACCTGCAAAAAAACAAGAATTGTTCTTACAGCTTGAGACTACAGATAAGACTTACACCTACTTCTTACAGACTTATTCCGGCATAAGTTACTTAAGTACAAACCGTTGATTTTCGAACAATCACGAGAGCGATCTCGTGACACTTCTATAGGCCGCGCTAACTTTCCCAGACAAATTAGGAGGCCCCACCACGCTGTAAAGATCCAGAATAATACCGATGTAACACTTCAATCCGTGGTGGGTTACTCAGTTAACTCAAGATTGGAAATACTATGAAATTCAATGTTCTCTCCACCCTTGTTGCGACACTTGCCGTGGCCGCTACCGTCTCGCAAGCGGCCCATGCCGCAAATGATGGAACGATCAATTTCACCGGGTTGGTGAACGATACGACCTGCACCATCGAAGGCGCAGCGCCCGGCACCGGTGCTGTGGTCAAGGACGTGAACCTGGGCGGCGTATCGGCCGCACGCCTGGCAAAACCGGGTGATCGCGCCAACCTGACCGGTTTCACCATCCGCATTGGCGCACCCGGCGAAGGCAGTTGCACCAACGGCCGCACCGCCATGGTTGCATTCGACCCCACCAGCCCGGCCATCGATGTGGCGACCGGACGCTTGAACATCGACGGCCACGATGACCCGTCCGACACCACTAACGCCAAGAACGTACAGGTTGAAGTGACGAACCGTGACGGCTCGCCGATTAACGTTTACACCGAAAAATCCGAAGGCGTCGTAATCGCCGACAACCAGGCTGTCATCCCACTGGCCGCGCAACTGTACGCCAGCGGCGCTGCGACTGAAGGCACGGTGAAAACCCGCGTCGGTTTCATGGTCGTGTACGCCGACTAACCAAGAGGGTACGCGGGCCTGCTGCTGTCCGGCAGGCCCATCCGCCGGATTTGAAGAGAGCTTTGCCCATGAAAAAGCTGGCCTGCCTCGCGCTTGCCACCTGTGGCGTCGGATGGTTACTGCTGCACGCATTGGCCGCCCAGGCGGGGGTCATTATCTACGGCACCCGTGTGATCTATCCTGCCGACCAGCAGGAGGTTGTCGTACGCCTGGAGAACAAAGGCAACCGCCCGGCGCTGGTGCAAACCTGGCTGGATACGGGCGACATTCACTCGACGCCGGCAACGGCGCGTACACCGTTCAGCTTGTCGCCACCGATCTTCCGCATTGAGCCCCATCAGCAACAGGCGTTGCGCCTGCGCCATTCGGGGGAAGACACACCCACTGATCGCGAAAGCCTGTACTGGCTCAACGTACTGGAAGTTCCACCGCTGACGGCCGGGGCCGAACAGAACAATCAGATCGAACTGGCCTTCCGCACCCGCTTGCGTGTGTTTCTGCGGCCACAGGCCTTGCCCTACCCGGTGGGCAGCGCTGCGGCAAAACTGCAATGGCAACTGGTTACCCACGGCCAGGGCTACGCCCTGCAAGCGACCAACCCCACGCCCTACCATATCTCCCTGACCGCGGTTGACCTGCTGAGCGACGGCAAACGGTTCAGCAAAGCGCCCAACAAAGACGCCAACGACGGCCTGCTGATGCCCGCCGGCGGGGTAAGGCTGTATGCCCTGCCGTTGCTGCGCAATCGCCCGGGCGGTACGCCCAAAGTCGAATTCACCACCGTCAGCGACTTCGGCGCCCGTGTGCGCCACTCGGCAATGCTGACCTCTTCAGCTGCCCGATGACCTATTGCATGAACGCCATTTTCGTTTCACCGCTCGCCGCCAGGCTCATGGCATTGATTTTCGCACTGCTCGGCGCAGCCGCCGCGCACGCCAGCGTGGTCATCAACAACACGCGGATCATCTACCCGCAAAACGACAAGGAGGTAACCGTCAGGCTGGAGAGCAAGAACCGCGCCCCCGTGCTGATCCAAGTCTGGCTGGACAGCGGCGACGAACACGCCACACCGGACCTCGCCAGCGTGCCGTTTATCGCCACGCCACCGATCTTCCGCATGGAGCCGGGCAAGCAGCAGGTGGTGCGCCTGGCGTATACGGGCGAGGCCCAAGCGGTGAATCAGGAAAGCCTGTTCTGGTTCAACCTGCTGGAGGTGCCTGCGCATTCCCCGCAGGCCAATCAACTGCAACTGGCCTTCCGCTCCCGGATCAAGCTGTTTTTGCGACCGTCGAACCTGCCGTATGGCGCCGAGACTGCACCGGGGAAACTGCAATGGCGGCGTGACTCGACAGCGCAGGGCCAAGTCCTGGAGGTCTTCAACCCCACGCCTTACCACGTGACGTTCGAACAGATCGAGGTGCTGGAATCGGCACAGCGTCATGCGCGCAAGGCCGCTGGATCAGGCGCCGAAAACATGGTGGCCCCGGGGGGGCGCCAGCGCTTTGAACTGCCCAGCCTGAAGACGCCACCGGGCGCCGCCGCCACGGTTGAATTCCAGACACTCGATGACTACGGAGTGCGCAGCACGCACAGCGCCAAGGTCTCGACATGAACGATGAGGCGTGCCTGGCGCCGTAACGTCCCGCCCGCGCGACTCACTCCACTGCACAGGTTTGTGTTGATGCCCATTTTTCAGGGCAGGGCCCCCCTTGGCCCGGATTTGGACAGTCCCTATTTTTGGAAATGGTAAACATGAGTTTGAACACCCACGCCAACGTCAGATGCGCGCCCTTTGTGCGCAACTGTTTGGCATTGCCCGCGCGTTGCCTGCTATTGCTGAGCGGCGCCTATGCCATGGGCAGCCATGCGGTAGAAAATGTTGGATTCAACCCGGCCTTCTTTCCGGATGGTGCGGGCGGCCAGCAGGTCGATATCACGAAGTTCAGCCAGGGCAACATCGTGCTGCCCGGCAACTACCGCACCGACGTTTACCTGAACGGCCAGTGGATAGGCCGCGAAACCTTGACCTTCGTCGCAACCGAAGGCCGGGACTCTGCGCAGATGTGCCTGGAGCGGGACGCCCTGCTCAGGTTTGGCATCGACCTGGACGCGCCAAAGGATCAACCCAGCGCGTCCGCGCCACTCCCCGACTATGAACCCTGCGCGGACATTGCCCGCTACCTGCCCGGCAGCACCGGCCAATTCGACCCGGGCGAGAACCGCCTGACACTCCAGGTTCCGCAGATCTACCTGGCGCGCAAGGCTCGCGGCTATGTCGACCCGAAGCACTGGGATGGCGGTATCGATGCCGCCTTTGTGCGCTACAACGCCAACACCTTCGCCACCCGCACCCAGGGGCGCTCGCTCAACTCGCACTACCTGGGCCTGAACAGCGGGCTCAACCTGGGCGACTGGCACTGGCGCCACAACGGCAGTTTCAGCCAGACAGACGCAGCCTCGGGCTACCAAAGCAGCAACACCTATGTGCAGCGCGAAGTGGGCCCGCTGCAATCCCAACTGATGGTCGGCGAGATCTACACCCCGGGCGCGCTGTTCGACAGTGTGCGCTTGCACGGCGCCAGCCTGTTCAGCGATGACCGCATGCTGCCCGACTCCCAGCGCGGGTTCGCGCCTATCGTGCGGGGCATCGCCGAGACCAACGCGCGGGTGACCGTGCGCCAGCGTGGCGTGTTGCTGGATGAAGTGTCGGTGGCGCCCGGCCCGTTTGTACTCAACGACCTGTTTCCGACCGGCTACGGCGGCGACTTGACCGTCACGGTGACTGAAGCCGACGGCCGCCAGCGCGAATTCATCGTGCCGTTCGCCGCCAACGCCAACCTGCTGCGCGCCGGGTCCAGCCGCTACGCGTTGAGTGCTGGCGTGCTGGATGAAATCGGCCTGCGCCATCCACCCAGGCTGATGCAAGCTACCTATCAGCGCGGTCTCAACAACCTGTTGACCGGCTACACCGGTGCGGTGATGGGTGACGACTATCAGGCGCAGTTAGTCGGTACCGCGTTCAATACGCCGTACGGGGCACTGTCGTTTGACCTGACCCGCTCAAGCGCACATCTGCCCGGCAATGGGTCCCGGCAGGGGCAAAGCGTGCAACTGCGCTACAGCAAGAACTTCACCGACACCGGCACGCACTTTGCGCTCGGTGCCTACCGTTACTCCACCGAAGGCTACCTGAGCATCGCCGACGCCGCGCGGGTTCGCGACCTCGCCATTGATGGGCGCAACCTGAACCGCGTATCGCGCCTGCGCGACCGGATGGACATCAGCCTCAACCAAAGCGTGGCCAACGGCACGGTCTACCTGACCGGTTCTTCGCAAAACTACTGGAACCGTACCAGCGGCAACCTGACCTTCACCACGGGGTACAGCGGCAGCTGGAAAGGCCTGCACTACACCCTCAGCGCCCAGCGCACCAAAGACTTGCTCAGTGACCGGGTGGACAAGCAAGTGGAACTGACCCTGAGCCTGCCGTTGGGCAGCGATGCACGCTCGCCGACCTTGACCACCACGGCCTACCGCGGCAACCAAAGCAGCGGCGAGCGGTTGAACCTCGGCGGCACCCTGGGCGAACGCAGCGAATTTACCTACGGGGTGGGCGGCAGCCGCACCCAGGGCAGCAGCCATGCGATGAGCGCCGACGCGAAATATCAGGCGAGTCAGGGCGTGTTGTCCGCTGGCTATGGGCAAAGCGACAGCTACCGTTCGATGTCCCTCGGCATCACCGGAGGCATTGTCGCCCACCGCGACGGCGTGACCTTCGCCCCGGAATTGGGCGACACCATCGGCATCGTCCAGGCCCCGGACGCACAGGGGGCGCGGATCAATGGCAACCACGGCGCCCGGGTTGGCAAGGGCGGTTTTGCCGTGGTGCCGCACCTCACGCCCTATCGCCAGAACGTCGTCGAGCTGGACCCCAAGGAGCTGTCCGTCGATGTGGAGCTCAAGACCGCCGCACAAAACATCGCGCCTCGTGCCGGCTCGGTGGTGAAGCTGCACTTCGATACGGTCAGCGGCCAAGCGCTCTTGATAAGCGCCCGGCGCGAGGATGGCAGCCCGCTGCCGTTCGGGGCCGATGTGTTCGATAGCGCCGGGGCGAGTGTCGGGGTGGTCGGCCAGGGCGGCAGGGCCTTCGTGCGGGTGGGGCACGCGCAGGGGCAGTTGACCGTCAAGTGGGGCGCCCATGCCGACGCCGCGTGCGTGCTGCGCTACAGCCTGGACACAGCACCCGCGACGGGCCAGGCCAACCGCCTGCGCCACCTGGACGCCGGCACTTGCCAAGCCAATACAAGCGGTTGATCGGCGCGCATCTCACGTGCCCATGCCCTGACTTTTTGATGACGGACTGAAGATGAAAAACTCCATCCAACACGCTTGCATACTACTGGCCCTTGGCCTACCAATTGCCGCTGAAGCCGGGTGTGACCGCTACCAGAACGATACGTTTACCCTGAACCTACCGGACACAATCAGCGTACCGGACAGCCTGCCGGTCGGCAGTGTGATCCTGCGCCAGGCGTTCAGCGGTTCGGCGCCCGCCTATTTTGCCAACTGCCCCGTGGCTATCTCCAGCTGGATCATCGGCCGCTATCAACATCAGCAAGACCCGAGTACGGGCGCCTACCTCACCGAGGTGCCAGGCATCGGCGTCAGCATTTCGATGAAATGGGCCGACGGTGGGCCCGCCAACTTTGCACTTCATGGCCAAGGCCCGGAATACATCTACGGGAAGATCGCCAGCTTCACCTCTGCGGAGGCGACCTTCTACAAGATCGGCCCCGTCACCAGTTGGTCAATCCCCAGCGGGCGTTTCTGGGAAAGGAAATGGCTGGGCGTCCCGGATCGTTTCCTCCTGCAACTGGGCAACTGGGTACGCTTTGTCCGGCCCGCCGCCACTTGCGACCTGGAGGCCGGCGACGTCAACCGCACGATCACCCTTCCCGAGGTGCGCGTGCGCGATTTCGACAGCGCAATCAGCGCAGGCGCACACGACTTCGAATTGACGGCCAATTGCAGCGACGCCAGTGACGTGACGTTCCGCTTTACCGGCACACCTGCACCCGACAACCCCACGCTCTTCGCCAATACCGGCTCGGCCGGCGGCGTGGCGCTCTGGCTGTACTCACGCCTCGGCGGCACGCCGCAGACCCTTAGTGCCAATGACACGCGCACGGTGGTCGTCACCGGCAATCGCGCCGTGTTGCCACTTGGCGCGGCCTACCACAAAAACGGGACAGTCAGCCAAGGCACCCTGGCTAGCACTGCCACTGTCACTATCACTTACAACTGAAACGCTGGGAAAACCTGATGAACATGCGCCACCTTCCTCTGCTGCTGACAATCGCGGCAACCCTCACCCACCCTGCGGCCCAGGCCGCTACGAGCGGTACTTTGACCTTTGTCGGCCAAGTCAACGCGGGCACCTGCAACCTGGCGGCGGGTGACGAGAACCGCACCATTACCTTGCCGCCTATCAAGATTTCCGACCTTGATTCAACGCCCTACGCGGGGCAGTTGGATTTCGAGGTGTCTGCCGACTGCGAATCGGACATACGCAATGTGATCTTCCTATTCGCCGGTACGCCTTCGGCAGACAACGGGATGCTGTTCGCCAACACCGGCACTTCCGGGGGCACGGCACTTTGGCTGACACATCGCGCACCCGGCCTTTCGACCATCCCGGCCAATGGCACGCCCGCCGAGCGCAGCCGCACGGTGGTCACCAGTGGCAACAAGGCCGTGCTGCCACTGGCAGGGGCTTACCATAAAACCGGCGCAGCGATCACCCAAGGCAGTTTGGCCAGCGCCGTGACCGTGTCGATCACCTACAACTGACGGCGCCTCAAGGCGCCACACTGCGCGCGCGAAAAAAAATGCCCGACCTTTGCAGGCCGGGCATTTTCAGATGTCCCGGAAAAATCAGGACTGACTGGATGGCGTCGGGGTTGCCGGCGTTACAGTCGGGGTAGCAGCGGGCGTTGGCGCAGACACCGAGTTGGCTGTCGAAGCGGCAGGCGCTACGGCAGGCTTGGCGACCACTGCCGGCTTGGGCGCCGCGGGCTTTTTGGCCACCGCTGGCTTCTTCGCCGCAGGTTTTGCTGCAGGCTTGGCCACTGCGGGTTTGGCCGCAGGTTTGGCAGTTGCCGGCTTGGCAGCCGGTTTGGCAGCAGCCGTTTTAGCAGCAGGCTTGGCCGCCGCTTTGACGGCAGGTTTCGCTGCGGGCTTGGCAGCGGCTTTGGCGGCTACCGGTTTAGCGGCAGGCTTGGCGGCCGGTTTGGCAGCTGCGGTTTTTGCCGCTGGCTTGGCCGCCGGTTTGGCTGCGGCTTTTGCCGGTGCCTTGGCCGCAGGTTTTGCGGCGGGCTTGGCAGCGGCTTTCACCAGAGGCTTGGCTGCGCTTTTAGCCGCCGGTTTGGCCGCCGCCGTTTTAGCGGCAGGCTTGGCGGCGGCGGTTTTCACAGGAGCCACTTTGGCGCCGGTGAGTTTTTCGATTTGCTTGGTCAGGGTATCGACCTTGCTGTGCAGCGCTTTGACTTCCGCCTTGCTCGGCACGCCCAGGCGCGAAATGGCGCTGTTGAGACGCTTGTCCAGCGCCCCTTCAAGCTCACCCCAAGTACCCAGCACTTGTTTCTTCGCATCACTGATGCGCGAACCGGCAGTGGCTTTGGCAGCAGTGACTTTTTTACCGACTGCGCTATTGGCTACTTTCTCGGCCTTCTCGCCGTCTTTAACCAAGGTCTCGAAGAGTTTGCTGCCGTCACTGTCGATCTTCGAGTAAACGCCTAAACCAGCCAGCCAGATCTTGCGGGAATATTCTTCAACTTTCCCGACCCACGAGCTGCCTTCTTTCTGAGGTTTCTTTTGAACAGCCATCCCGATGTCTCCTTAGTGTTTACGCGCGACACGTTCGAGCAATGCCGTTAGCTCTTCGAGCTTAGCAGAGAGTGTCTCCACGTCATGTTTAGACGCAATGCCGATTCGATTCAAGGCACTTGCAACACGAGTATCAAAAGCTTTTTCAACTTTATCCAGCTGAACTTCTACCCGACCTTTGACAGAGGAGACATTGCTCTTTACTTGGTCAATCTGACTGTTGGCCGCATCAAGTTGTTCAACTGCAACTTTTTTGCCTTTACTTTCAACATGTTGACCGGCTTTAACGAGTTCCTTGAAGTACTCGCTGCCTTCGCTGCCAACCTTGGCGTAAGCCCCCAGGCCCGCCAGCCAGATCTTGCGGGCGTAGGTTTTAACGTCGCTCAGGGCAGTAGTCTGGGCGTCGATTTTTTTCTTCAAGATAACTTTGGCCATGGTGCACCTCACGCAGAATAGGGTGGAGGAACGGCCCACAGGAGTTGAGGGCTTGGGCACAAAGTAGGAGGAAAAATTAGAATCGGCACCCTAGAACACGTCAATCAAGCCAGTGCTTTATCCAGGGCCTTCTCGATTTCGGACTTGATGGTGCCACTCATGGCCGACATCAACAGCCCCAGTTCCACATCAATACGCAGCGAATCATCCGCGACTAACACCGTGCCTTTAACCCCTGAACGCTTGAGGTTCAAGGTATCGCCAGACCACGACGGCTCCAGGCCATATTGCTCCTTGAGTTTATGCGCCAACTTCTCGGCCTTTGCCCGCGCGGCTTCTTTACCCAGGGAATGTGCACGCTCAACAGTAATACGGGCCATTGCAATGACTCCTCTTTATAGCGGTTTGGATACCTTCGATGCGGCAAAAGGTCTCGGTGACCACCCATCTTACCTTCAGCCTTGCCAAGACAAAGCAGGCCTTGGGGATTATCATGTGCCGCATTCTCTTTTGGTGACAGCGATATGACTGATCCGCGCAAAGGCAGCGATGCCGAACCCACCACTCACTTCGGCTTCAAGAACGTCCCGGAAAGCCAAAAGGCGGAAAAAGTCGCTGAGGTGTTCCACTCCGTTGCGGCCAAGTACGACCTGATGAACGACGTGCTCTCCGGCGGCATGCACCGCCTGTGGAAGCGCTTCACCATCGAGCTGTCCGGCGTACGCACCGGCAACCGCGTGCTGGACATCGCCGGCGGCACCGGCGACCTGGCGGCCAAGTTCTCCAAGCTCGTCGGCCCCACCGGCCAGGTGGTGCTGGCGGACATCAACGGCTCGATGCTCAAGGTCGGTCGCGACCGCCTGCTCGACAAGGGTGTGGCCGGCAATATCGAATTCGTCCAGGCCGACGCTGAAAAGCTGCCGTTCCCCGACAACCATTTCGATTGCGTGACCATCGCCTTCGGCCTGCGCAACGTGACCCATAAAGAAGACGCGATCCGCTCGATGCTGCGCGTCCTCAAGCCGGGCGGGCGCCTGTTGGTGCTGGAGTTCTCCAAGCCGACCAACGCGATCATGTCCAAGGTCTACGACACCTACTCGTTCGCCTTCATGCCGCTGATGGGCAAGCTGATTACCAATGACGCCGAGAGCTACCGCTACCTGGCCGAATCGATCCGCATGCACCCCGACCAGGAAACCCTGAAGTCGATGATGGTAGAGGCCGGCTTCGACCGCGTGACCTACCACAACATGACCTCCGGCATCGTCGCCCTGCACCGCGGCATCAAGCCCTGATGCTGTTCCAGGGCCTTCTCGCAAGCACAGAACACGGCCTCAACCGTGTCCTGCGCCTGGACAGCACCGCCCTTGCGCGGCTTGCGCACTTGACCGGCAAGGTGATTGCCGTCGACTGCCGCAGCCCCGCCTTGCAGCTGTTTATCCTGCCCAGCGATGAAGGCCTGCTGCTCGCCAGCACCTGGGCTGCCGAGGCCGATTGCACCCTGCGCGCGCCGGCGTCGAGCCTGTTGCACCTGGCCCTGAGCCGCAACAAGACCGCGATCCTGCACAGCGCCGAAGTCGAGCTGGAAGGCGACAGCTCGGTGCTGATGGACCTCGCCGCTGTACTGCAAGACCTGGAACTGGACTGGGAATACGAGCTGTCACGCTGGATCGGCCCGGTGGCCACCCAGTTGATTAGCGGGCACCTGCGCAGCCGTTCGCGCTGGTACCAGCAAGGATTCGCCAGCCTTAACCAGAACCTTGCCGAATACCTGAGCGAAGAATCGCGCACCCTGGTCGGAGAACGGGAAGCGCAAGCGCGCTTTCGTGAACTCGACAAGGCCAAAATCGACCTGGAACGCCTTGAGGCACGCTTCGAGCGCCTGAGCCGTTCCCTTGATCCAAGCGATAACGCATGAAGCTGCTCGCCGTCCGCCGTTTGTTTCGTATCCAGCGCGTCGTAATCCGCTACCAACTCGATGACCTGCTGTTCGCCCTGCCCCTGCCGTGGTTCCTGCTGGCGGTGCGCTATGTGCTGCCGTGGCGCTGGTTCCCGCGCAAAAAGCTGGAGCTGAGCCGTGGCGCGCGCCTGCGCCTGGCGTTGCAGGACCTGGGGCCGATCTTTATCAAGTTCGGGCAGATCCTCTCGACCCGCCGCGACCTGCTGCCCGAAGACATCGCCGACGAGCTGATGCTGCTGCAAGACCGCGTGCCGCCGTTCGACTCCCAGCAGTCGATGAAGCTGATCGAAGAACAGCTGGGCCAGAAGATCAGCGACGTGTTCAGCCGCTTCGACGTCGAACCCCTGGCTTCGGCCTCGGTCGCGCAAGTGCACGCCGCACAGCTCAAGAGCGGCGAAGAAGTGGTGGTGAAGGTCATTCGCCCGGGCCTCAAGCCCATCATCGGCCAGGACCTGGCGTGGCTGTTCATCCTCGCCCGCGCCGCCGAGCGCTTCAGCGCCGATGCCCGCTTGCTGCACCCGGTGGACGTGGTCGCCGACTACGAAAAAACCATCTACGACGAACTCGACCTGCTGCGCGAAGCGGCCAACGCCAGCCAGCTCAAGCGCAACTTCGAAGGCTCGGAGCTGCTGTACGTGCCGCAAGTGTATTGGGACTGGTGCCGCCCGAAAGTGCTGGTGATGGAGCGCATCTACGGCGTTCAGGTGACCGATCTTGCGACGCTGGCCGACCAGCGCACCGACATGAAGATGCTCGCCGAGCGCGGCGTGGAAATCTTCTTCACCCAGGTATTCCGCGACAGTTTCTTCCACGCCGACATGCACCCCGGCAACATCTTCGTCAGCACCGTCAACCCGTGGAGCCCGCAGTACATCGCGATCGACTGCGGCATCGTCGGCAGCCTCACCCCGCAAGACCAGGACTACCTGGCGCGCAACCTGTTCGCCTTCTTCAAGCGTGACTACCGCCGCGTGGCGCAGCTGCACATCGATTCGGGCTGGGTGCCGGCCGAGACCAAGCTCAACGAATTCGAAGCGGCGATTCGCACGGTGTGCGAGCCGATCTTCGAAAAACCGTTAAAGGATATTTCCTTCGGCCAGGTGCTGATGCGCCTGTTCCAGACCGCGCGGCGCTTCAATATGGAAGTGCAGCCACAGTTGGTGCTGCTGCAAAAGACCCTGCTGAACATCGAAGGCCTGGGCCGCCAGCTGTACCCGGACCTTGACCTGTGGAACACCGCCCAGCCGTTCCTCGAACGCTGGATGCGCGAGCGGGTCAGCCCGAAAACCCTGCTGGGCAACCTGCACAGCCAGGTCGAGCAACTGCCGCACCTGGCCAACATGACCCGCGACCTGCTGGAGCGCATGTCCCAGCCCCACGCCAAAGACCCCGCGCCGCCGTGGCAAAAACGCAAGGACGACTGGTTCCTGCGCCTGCTCGGCGCCGCGCACCTGACCGGCGGCATCGTGCTCGCCCTCGGTGGGCCGTTGAATGCGCTGGGCTACTGGCCGGCCGGGATCATGGTCGCCGTGGGTGTTTATCTGATCGTGCGTCGATAGCCGATCCGGTTATACACTGTCGCAAATTGCCGGAGCCGAACATGAAAGACTGGCTGGACGAGATCAAGTGGGACAGTGACGGCCTGGTGCCGGCCATTGCCCAGGACTACAAGACCGGGCGCGTGCTGATGATGGCCTGGATGAACCGCGAGGCCCTGAGCCTCACCGCCACTGAGCAGCGCGCCATTTACTGGTCACGTTCCCGTGGCAAACTGTGGCGCAAGGGCGAAGAGTCCGGGCACGTGCAGACCCTGCACGAGATGCGCATCGACTGCGACGCCGACGTGGTGATCCTCAAGGTCGAACAGATCGGCGACATCGCCTGCCACACCGGCCGGCACAGCTGCTTCTACCGCGTGTTCGAAAACGGCGCGTGGAAGGTTGTCGAACCGGTGCTCAAAGACCCGCACGCCATCTATTCCGCAGGACACTAGACATGAGCGATACCCTGAACCGCGTGGCCCAGGTGCTGGAAGACCGCAAAGGCGCGGACGCCGACAGCTCCTATGTCGCCAGCCTGTACCACAAGGGCTTGAACAAGATCCTGGAAAAACTCGGCGAAGAATCCGTCGAGACCATCATCGCCGCCAAGGACGCGCAAATCAGCGGCGATTGCAGCGATGTGATCTACGAAACCGCCGACCTCTGGTTCCACAGCCTGGTCATGCTCGCCCAACTGGGGCAGCATCCGCAGGCCGTGCTGGATGAACTGGACCGTCGCTTCGGCTTGTCCGGGCATGCCGAAAAGGCATCGCGCCCGTCCGCCTGAATAACTTTTACTGAGGATTTGCAGCATGGGTATTTTTGACTGGAAACACTGGATCGTCATTCTGGTGGTGGTGGTATTGGTATTCGGCACCAAGAAACTCAAGAACCTGGGCACCGACGTCGGCGAGTCGATCAAGGGCTTCCGTAAAGCCATGAACGACGACGAAAAACCGGCCGACCCGGGCGCCAACCCAGTGCCACCGGCGCAGCCTGTGCACCCGCAGGCCGCCCAGCCGATCACCGAGCGTCGTACCTTCGACGTGCAGGCTGAGAAAGTCGAAGAGCCGACCCGCAAAGACTCGTGAGCACTGACTAATGTTTGGTATCAGCTTCTCTGAACTGCTGCTCGTCGGCCTCGTGGCCCTGCTGGTACTGGGGCCGGAACGCCTGCCCGGTGCCGCACGCACGGCCGGCCTGTGGATCGGCCGCCTGAAACGCAGTTTCAATGCGATCAAACAGGAAGTTGAGCGGGAAATCGGCGCCGACGAGATCCGCCGGCAGCTGCACAACGAACACATCCTGTCGTTGGAGCAGGAAGCCCGGAAGATTCTGTCGCCGGTGCAAGAGCCGGAAAAACCGGTTACGCCAGTGGCCGAACACAGCATCGCCCCTGCGCCTGTTGTCGAAGCCACGCCCGTCGTGCCCACCGAGCCAGCACCGGCGCCCGTCGCGGCGCCTGCTCCCCATGACCCTACATTGCCGCCGCGAGCCCCATGAGCGCTGATAAACCGGAAAACGACCAGCATATGCCGCTGGTCTCGCACCTCACCGAGCTGCGTACCCGCCTGCTGCGATGCGTAGCGGCGATCTTCATCATCTTTGCCGGGTTGTTCGCGTTTACCCAGCAGATCTACACCTTTGTCTCCACGCCCCTGCGCCAGTATCTGCCGGCGGGTGCGACGATGATCGCCACCGATGTGTCGTCGCCGTTCCTCACGCCGTTGAAGCTGACGATGATGGTCTCGCTGTTCCTCGCGATCCCGGTGATCCTGCATCAGATCTGGGGCTTTATCGCACCGGGCCTGTACAAGCATGAGAAGCGCATCGCCGTGCCGTTGCTGGTGTCGAGCATCTGCCTGTTCTACACCGGCATGGCGTTCGCCTACTTCCTGGTGTTCCCGCTGATCTTCAAGTTCTTCGCCGCCGCCACACCGGCCGGCGTGGAAATGATGACCGACATCACCAGCTACCTCGACTTCGTGATGACGCTGTTCTTCGCCTTTGGCGTGGCCTTCGAAATCCCCGTGGCCGTGGTGCTGCTGGTGTGGATCGGCGTGGTCAACGTGGCGTACCTGAAGAAGATCCGCCCGTACGTGATTATCGGCTGCTTTGTGGTCGGCATGATCCTCACGCCACCGGACATCTTCTCCCAGACCCTGCTGGCCGTGCCGATGTGGATGCTGTTTGAGATCGGCATCCTGTTCAGCGGCTTGATAAGCAAGCGTGGCGAACACCCGGATGACCAGCGCGACGACGACCAGCCGCCAGCGACCCAGCCGTGAACCTGCTGCTATTGGAAGACGCCGACTTCATCGCGGCCGACCGTGTGGTGCTGCGTGATCGGCGCCTGGTGCACATGCAGGAAGTCCACCGCGCCGCCGTCGGCGACAGCCTGCGCGTCGGCCGTATCGGCGGGCTGATGGGCAACGCGCAGTTGCTGCGCCTGGAGGCCAGCGAAGCAGAGTTGCAAGTCAGCTTCGACCAACCACCGCCGGCGAAACTGCCATTGACCCTGCTGCTGGCCCTGCCCCGCCCGAAAATGCTGCGCCGGGTCCTGCAAACCGTGGCGGCCATGGGCGTGCCCAAGGTCGTGCTGCTCAACAGTTATCGCGTGGAAAAAAGCTTCTGGCAGACGCCATTCCTGGAGCCCGAGGCGATTCGCGAGCAACTGATCCTCGGCCTGGAGCAGGCGCGGGACACGGTACTGCCCGAGATCATTATCGAGAAGCGCTTCAAGCCGTTCGTCGAAGACCGCCTGCCGGCCATGACCGCAGGCACGTTGGGCTTGATCGGCCATCCCGGCGATTACCCGCCGTGCCCGCGCGGGCTGGATGAGCCGGTGACCCTGGCGATTGGCCCGGAAGGTGGCTGGATTCCCTATGAGGTGGACCTGCTGGCCAAGGCTGGCCTGCAACCGGTGCAGTTGGGCGCGCGCATCCTGCGGGTTGAAACTGCCGTCACTGCCCTGCTCGCCCGCCTGTTCTAACCCGAACCTGAAAAACACCACAAACCCAATGTGGGAGCGGGCTTGCTCGCGAAAGCAGTGGGTCAGTCGACGTATTCGTTAACT
>NZ_JANLGL010000094.1:0-21481 GCF_024655625.1 Pseudomonas sp. 18.1.10 | reverse complement strand
CCAGTCAATGAATACTTGGCTGACATACCGCATTCGCGAGCAAGCCCGCTCCCACATTTACTCAGTGCTGTTCTTCAGGTTTGTGCTTTGTTTCAGGGCAGAACCGAAAAAACGATCGCAGACAGCGCAATCAACCCAATTACCACCACAAACACATTCGACACCTGCCCCGAATACTGGCGCAGCGATGGCACGCGGCGAATCGCGTACATCGGCATCAGGAACAGCAGGCACGCGATGATCGGCCCGCCCATGGTCTCGATCATGCCGAGGATGCTTGGGTTGAAGGTGGCCACGGCCCAGCAGGTCAGCACCATGAAGATCGCAGTGGAACGCTCCAGCCACTTGGCCGACATCGAGCGGTTGCGCCCGCGCAGGGATTTGACGATCAAGCCCTGGAAGCCTTCGCTGGCGCCGATGTAGTGGCCAAGGAAGGATTTGGTAATGGCCACCAGCGCGATCAACGGTGCCGCGTAGGCGATCACCGGGGTCTGGAAGTGGTTGGCCAGGTACGACAGGATCGAAATGTTCTGCGCCTTGGCGGCCGCCAGGTCTGCCGGCGACAGGGCCAGCACACAGCTGAAGCAGAAGAACATCACCGTCAACACCATCATGCCGTGGGCGGTGGCGAGGATGCCGCTGCTCTTGCGCTCGGCCTGCGCGCCGTACACGCGTTTTTGATCGACGGCGAACGCCGAGATGATCGGCGAGTGGTTGAAGGAAAACACCATCACCGGGATCGCCAGCCACAGGGTCTTGAAGAACAGCGGCATGGGCATGCCATCACCGGCCGAGGCGAAGAACGCGCCGTTCCAGTTGGGGATCAGGCTGAATGCCAGCAACAGCAGCGCAGCGACGAACGGGTACACCAGCACGCTCATGGCCTTGACGATCACGCCCTGGCCGCACCGCACAATCGCCATCAAGCCGAGGATCAGCACCAGCGACAGGATCGCCCGGGGCGGCGGGGCGATGTGCAGTTGGTGTTCCATGAAGCTGCTCAGGGTGTTGGTCAGCGCCACGCTGTACACCAGCAGGATCGGGAAGATGGCAAAGAAATACAGCAGGGTGATGAGTTTTCCTGCACCGACGCCGAAATGTTCCTCGACCACTTCGGTGATGTCGCCGGATTTGCCCGACAGCACAAAGCGCGTCAGCCCTCGGTGGGCGAAGAAGGTCATCGGGAAGGCCAGCAGCGCCAGCACGATCAGCGGCCAGAAGCCACCAACGCCGGCGTTGATCGGCAGGAACAGGGTGCCGGCGCCGATGGCGGTGCCGTAGAGGCCGAGCATCCAGGTGGTGTCGTGTTTGGTCCAGCCTTTGCTCACGGTCGTTGTTGCAGTTTCAGCAGGATTTTCGGCAGCAGGTGTACGTACATCGGTCATCGTTATTGCCTCGTTATTATTTTTGCGCGGGCTCACGTTGGGACGGTCAGGGAATGCTCCTCAGCATTCCACCCAGCTCACGGCCAGGCCGCCCCGTGAAGTTTCTTTGTATTTGTCATGCATGTCGGCGCCGGTATCGCGCATGGTGCGGATCACCCGGTCGAGGGAGATGAAGTGTTTGCCATCACCGCGCAGGGCCATTTGCGTGGCGTTGATCGCCTTGACGGCGGCGATGGCATTGCGCTCGATGCAGGGCACCTGGACCAGGCCGCCGACCGGGTCGCAGGTCAGGCCGAGGTTGTGTTCCAGGCCGATCTCGGCGGCGTTTTCCAACTGCTCCGGGGTGGCGCCGAGCACATCGGCCAAGCCGGCGGCGGCCATGGCGCAGGCCGAGCCGACTTCACCCTGGCAGCCGACTTCGGCGCCGGAGATCGAGGCGTTTTTCTTGCACAGGATGCCGACGGCGGCCGCAGCGAGGAAGAAATTGACCACGTCATCGTCGGACGCTTCGGGGTTGAATTTCATGTAGTAATGCAGCACCGCCGGGATGATCCCTGCCGCGCCGTTGGTCGGTGCCGTGACCATGCGCCCGCCTGCAGCGTTTTCCTCGTTGACGGCGAGGGCGAACAGGTTGACCCATTCCATCGCCGACAAGGTCGAGGTGATGACATTCGGCTTGCCGATTTCCAGCAGGCTGCGGTGCAATTTCGCCGCGCGGCGCGGCACATCCAGGCCACCTGGCAAGATGCCTTCATCGCGCAGGCCTTGCTCTACGCACTCGCGCATCACCGACCAGATATGCAGCAGGCCGCTGCGGATCTGTTCGTCGCTGCGCCAGGCGCGTTCGTTGGCCATCATCAGTTCGGAAACCCGCAGGCCATGCTTGTTGCACAGGGCTAGCAGTTCCACGGCGCTGGAAAAGTCGTAGGGCAATTGCACATCGCTGGTCGGCGCAATACCGGATTCAGCCTCAGCCGCTTCGATGATGAAACCGCCGCCCACCGAGTAGTAGGTTTGTTCGCTCAACAGGCCGCTGTCGCCGTAGGCGTGCAGGGACATGGCGTTGGGGTGGTAGGGCAGGCTTTCGTCCAGCAGCAGGAGATCGCTTTGCCAGTTGAAGGCAATGTCCTGGAGGCCTGCGAGCAACAGCCGACCGGACTCGCGCAGGTGCTGGATACGTGCATTGATCGAGGTGGGGTCGACTTTGTCGGGCCACTCGCCCATCAGCCCCATCACGCAGGCACGGTCAGTGGCATGGCCGACACCGGTGGCGGACAGCGAGCCGTACAGGCGCACTTCAACGCGGCGGGTGTCGCTCAGCAGTTGTTGGTCGATCAGGGCTTGGACAAAGGTCGCCGCCGCCCGCATCGGGCCGACGGTGTGGGAGCTGGACGGGCCGATGCCCACCTTGAATAGATCAAAAACACTGATAGCCATGCTAAAGCCTTACAAGCAATGGAAGATAATCGCTGCCATTTTTTGTCGGCCGAGCGGGATTGGCGCGATACTGATCCTCTGGATTGGCACTGACCAACGAATTATCCTAAGACACCCTTTAGCAGGACTAAACACTATGGCTCGCCCCCTTCATGGCCAGACTTACGTCTGGTTGCACGTTTTCTCCTGCGCTGCGCGGCATTTGTCGTTCACCCGCTGCGCCGAAGAACTGCACATCACACCGGGGGCGGTGAGCCAGCAGATTCGTCAGTTGGAGGAGCGCCTGGGGTTTCGCTTGTTCCATCGCCGTGCACGCGGCGTGGAGCTCAGTGCCGAAGGGCAGCGGCTGGCGGCAACGGTGGGGGAGGCTTACGGCAGCATCGATGCCGAATTGCAGCGCCTGGACGCGGGGATGATTAGCGGCACCTTGCGCCTGCGCTCGATCCCGTCGTTTCTCGGCAAATGGTTGACCCCACGCTTGCCGCGTTTGCAGCAACGTTTCCCGGACATCCAACTGCGCATGGTCGCCGAAGACAGCAGCATCGCCCTGCACGAGGGCGACTTCGACCTGGCCATCGACTTGAACGACGGCAGCTACCCCGGCCTGTTATCCACAGCCCTGTTGGACGAGCAGATTTTCCCGGTGTGCGCGCCGAGCCTGTTGCGCGGTCGGCCGCCGCTGCATGGCCCGGCGGATCTGGCGCATTTCCCGCTGCTGCACGACATCACCGCCTGGCGTGGGAGTTATGAATACGCGGAGTGGGAGTTTTACCTGAATGCCATCGGCTATCACGAAGCCGACGTGCGCCGTGGGCACACCTTCAACCGCAACCACCTGACCATCGAAGCCGCCATCGCCGGCATGGGCGTGGCCATTGCGCGACGCACCTTGCTCAACGACGAACTGGAGCGCGGCACCTTGATCGTGCCGTTCGGCCTGGCCGTGCCCAACCATAAACGCTATGTGCTGCTGTATGCGCCAGGCGCGCTGAGCCACCCGGGCGTGCGTGCGGTGCATGATTGGCTGGTGGAAGAAGCGGCGATTTTTCGCGGCTTGCACCCGTTGGGCGACGGGCAATTGTGAGGATTGTTGCGTGTAGGAAGTTGTAACTAACTCCCCACCCTAACAGCGTTTTTGATCGTAGTCAGGGTTAATTTGTAATGTGGGATTTATCTTTGAAAAGGGGTTGAATTGTTCCGCTGACTGCTCAATTGTGTAGTCAAGAGGTCATGGTTTCACCGCATCGGTGTTGCAGTTGTGACCTCTCGCGAGCTAGCTGAAATAAGGGAAAA
Organism: Pseudomonas sp. 18.1.10; assembly: GCF_024655625.1. Classification (NCBI taxonomy): domain Bacteria; kingdom Pseudomonadati; phylum Pseudomonadota; class Gammaproteobacteria; order Pseudomonadales; family Pseudomonadaceae; genus Pseudomonas; species Pseudomonas sp. 18.1.10. The sequence goes on along the minus strand of NZ_JANLGL010000094.1, from coordinate 17,366 downwards.
ACTATGCAAATCCAAGTCAATAGCGATAACCATATTGAAAGCAGCATCCGACTGGAGGAGTGGGTACGTACTACCATTGAAAGCACGCTCGAACGTTACGAAGAGGACCTGACCCGCGTTGAGGTCTACCTGCGGGATGAGAATGGCGACAAGCCCGGCCCCCACGATTTGAGCTGCCGCCTGGAAGCACGACCAAAAGGCCATCAGCCGCTCTCGGTACTGCACAAGGCCGATACCCTGGAACAGGCGATCGACGGCGCCGCGACCAAGCTGGACCACGCGCTGGAGCATCTGTTTGGCAAACTGCAAGGCAAGCCCCGCGCTGCCGCGAAACCCCAGCCAGCCAAAAGCGTGAATGATGACGCGCTTGAAGAGGAATTCCTGGAAAACGAAAACGCTGCACTCAATAGCTGACAGTATTTTCCACCCCACTGAAAGCGGGCCTGCATTTGCAGGCCCGTTTGCGTTTAGTGGCTGCGTCGGAAGAAGTACCCGCTCAACAACGCCAACCCGCCCGCACCGACCCCCGCAAACAGCATCGCCCAACCTGCGCCGTGACGCAGTGCGGCCTGGGCGTCGGCAAACGACAGCCCCATGAAAGCCGTCAGCTTGCCCGCCGCAATGTCCTGGCTGATGGCTGACCATTCAGATGCCGTGCTTGCGGGCATGACAGTGGCCAGTTGATGGCTGATCCCCAGCAACAGCACCAACCCCATCAACGCGATGTTGAGCGCCAGGGTGATTAGCCGCGCGCTGAGGTCGATGCCCGAAGCCATGCCCGCGCGGTCCTCCGAGACCGAGCCGGTGGTGGTGTTGGTGGTCGGCGAGTTGGTCAACGCCAGGCCCACGCCGGCTATCACGCAGCTGACCAGCACCAGCACGATGCTCGGCTGCGCCGCCGTGTTGACGGCAGCCATGCTCAAGAACCCCGCACCCATCAAGCCCAGCCCCAGGGGAATGATGCGTTCGGCGCCATAGCGCAGGGCCAGGCGTTCGGCCAGCGGCGGCACCAGCAAGGTCGGCAAGGTGTAGGCGAGCAGGGCGACGCCGGTGGCCAGGGTGTCGTAGCCCAGGCCGGCCTGGAAGTACAGCGGCAGGTAGATCATGAACGGCCAGAAGCTGAAGTTCATGCCGATGGAACCCATCAGGGCGCCGTTGAAACGCCTGATGCGAAACACCGAGAAATCAAACATCGGATGTGCGCTGCGCTTCTCGATAAATATGAACATCACCAGGCCGAGCAGTGACAAGCCCGCCCACCCCAGCATCGCGGGTGTTCCAAAGCCGTGTTCACTGCCTTGGGTGATGAAGTACACCAGCGAAAACACTGACAGCGTCAAGGTCAGCATGCCGGCGATATCGAGGCGATGTCCTGCTGGGTCGCGGGACTCTTGCACGCTGATGTGCAGCAACCCCAAGGTCAGAAGCGTGAGCGGCACGTGTACGAGAAACACCCAGCGCCAGTCCGCCACCGCCAGGATCAACGCGCCGACCATCGGCCCGAAGCCCAGCCCCACCCCCGCGATCACACCCCACACCGCAAAGGCGCGTGCGCGGGCCGCCGGTTCGCGGAACTGGTGCGACAGAATCGCAAACTGACAGATCATCATCGCCCCGGCGCCGATACCTTGTACGAAACGTGCCGCGATCAGCGTGGAAGCATCGTTGGCCAATCCACACGCCAGCGAAGCCAGGGCAAACAGCCACAGGCACAGCACCAGCATGCGCCGCCGGCCGAAGCGATCCGCCAAGGTGCCCGCCGCCATCAGCACGCTGGTGCAGGCCAGGGTGTAGGCATTCATGATCCATTGGGCGTCCTGGAAACCGGTGCCCAATTGCTGTTCGAGGGTGGGCAAGATGACCGGCACGCTGGAGATTTCCAGGCCAAACATCAGGGCCACCAGGCACACGGCAGTGAGGGCAAGGCGGTCTCTGGCGGCGCGTGGCGGGCTGGCGACGGATAACGTGGCGGCGGGTGGCATGGGATTCTCCTGGCAGTAGTGAAGTCGGGCTATTTTCAGGGGAATGCATTTCTTTATTCGTGATAAGTTTTCCTCTGATAAGGGAATCAAGGGCGACAATTGCATCATGGCCACCCCACGTTTTGATGGCGTTGAACTGTTTCTGCAAGTGGTGGAAAGCGGCAACCTGACGGAAGCCGCCGAGCGCCTGAACCTCACCCGTTCGGCGGTGGGCAAAGGTTTGGCACGCCTGGAGGCGCGGTTGGGCACCCGCTTGTTGCAGCGTTCCACCCGTCGTCAGCATCTGACAGAAGATGGGCAGGCGTACTACGAGCATTGCCTGCGCGCCTTGGCGGAATTGGAGGCGGCCGAGTCGGTGCTGGAAAGTGGGCGGCAGCAACCACGCGGACGCTTGAGGGCGAGCGTGCCGCTGGCGTTCGGGCATCACTATGCGGCGCCTGCGTTGTGGGGCTTGCTGGATCGTTATGCGGAACTGGAGATCGAGGTGTGCTTCTCTGACCGCATGATCGATTTGACGCAGGAAGGCTTCGACATCGCCGTGCGCATCGGCCCATTGCCCGACACCGACCGTCTCAGCGCCCGCCGCCTGGGGGAGCAAGCCGTGGGCCTCGCCGCAGCGCCGGCGTACCTGCAACGTGTGGGGCTCATCGAATCCATCGATGATCTGGCAGGCCGTCGGGAGATTGCCTACAGAACCAACACCCCGCATCGCTCACGGCTGATAGCACCGCTGGTACTGGACGACCTCCAGGCCGTGGCCGATGCCGCGATCGCGGGCGTCGGCCTGGCCTGGTTGCCGAGTTGGTTGATTGCCCATTACGTCCTGCGCGGGCAACTGGAGGCGGTGCTGCCGGGCTACCGTGAACAACCTTCACCGATCCACGTGATCTGGCCGACCGCACCGCACATGCCGGCCAAGACCCGCTGCGCCATCGACGCACTGGTCGCCGCAACCCCCAGTTGCCTGGCAGGTAGCTAATGTGGCGAGGGAGCTTGCTCCCGATGGGACGCGTAGCGGCCCCACTCGTTGTTTGAACGAATGGGACTGCTGCGCAGTCCGGCGGGAGCAAGCTCCCTCGCCACAATTAACTCTCCAGCCACAGGGTGTTGTGTGGTTAGAACGCGATGGAGGTCTGCACATACACCGTGCGTGGCTCGCCGACGTACTTGCCCTTGTTGTTGTCGTCGAACGAGCGGGTGAAGTACTGCTTGTTGAAGATGTTTTTCACACCGACGGCGACGTTCAGATCCGACAGCTGCGGGCCAAAGTCGTACGCCGCACGGCTGCTGAACAGCATGTAGCCAGGGATGCGTCCGGTGTTGCCATCGGCATTTTCCTGCTCGGTATTGGCGTTGTCGGCGAACTGGCTGCTCTGGTAGCTGCTGTCCACATTGAGTTTCCAGGGCCCTTCGGTGTAACCCACGCCGAGGGTGCCTTTGTGCTTGGACGAGAACGGCACGCGGTTGCCTTTGTTCGGGCCGTCTTCGCGGATGGTCGCATCGACGTAGGCGTAGCTGGCGTACACATCAAAACCGGCGAGGGCCGGGCTCAAGCCGTCGAGGGCATAGTTGATGCTGCTCTCGATGCCCTGGTGGCGGGTTTCGCCCCGGGCGATCACCGAGTCGTCGGTTTGGTTGCTTTCGTACTGGTTGTCGAAGTTGATCAGGAACGCGCCGATTTCTGCACGCAAGGCGCCGTCGTCGTAGCGTGTGCCGATTTCCCAAGTGCGCGCTTTTTCCGGTTTGACTTGGCCTTTGGGCACGCGCTTGGCCATCTGGCTGTACTGCACGCTGCCGAACGAACCTTCGGTGTTGGCGTAGAGGTTCCAGCTGTCGGTGAGGTGGTAGAGCACGTTCAACGCCGGCAACGCGGTGTTGTAGTTGCCTTTGTAGTTGAGGTTGTTGATGTGGTCGGTCTGCTCGGACTTAATCATCTCGTAGCGCACGCCCGGGGTGATGGTCCATTGGCCGATATCAATCCGGTCGTCGATGAAGAACGCGTTGGCTTCGGTGCTGCCACGGGTGTCGCGGTCGTTCTTGCTGTTGGTGGTGGGCATTTGCTGGTTGGCCGAGATCGGCGTGGTGTAGCGCAACTCGTGGCCGGCTTCGTTGATATAGCGATAGCCCACGCCGACTTCGTGGCTGCTGTTGCCGAGGTCGAAGCCCTGGGCAAAACGGCTTTCCAGGCCGCGCACCCAGTATTCGCGGGGCGACAGGGACAGGAAGCGGGTCTGGTCCAGGTAGCCGTTGCGCAGGGTGGTGGTGAAGAAGGTGTTCACGGTGAATTCGCGGCGGTCTTCCTGGTAGCGGTAACCGGCGTTAAACATCGTACGGCGGCCCCAGAACTTGTCGTAGGGGCGGGTGGACTGATACGGATCAGCCTTGTAGTCCTTGACGTTCAAACCACCGGGCATATCCGCCTGGCCTTCGTAGTACTGCGCCATGGCGTTGAAGCTGTTGGCTTCGTCCAGTTGGTATTTGCCCTTGAGGATCAGGTCGTCAATGCGCGTGTTGCTGTTTTCGCGCCAGTCGCCGCCACGGGTGCCGGAGTACAGGATCGCGCCACCCAGGCCGTTGTCGGCGGTGCCGCCGGCCAGCAGGTTGGCGGTGGTCTTGAAGCCATCATGGCTGGACGACGGGCTGGTTTCGGTCTGGAAACCGCCTTTGACCGTGGGCGCGTCCGGGATCGCGCGGGTCACGAAGTTGACCACGCCGCCGACGTTCTGCGGGCCGTAACGCACGGCGCCGCCGCCGCGCACCACGTCCACCGCGTCCATGTTGCCCATGCTGATCGGCGCGAACGACAGCTGTGGCTGGCCATACGGCGCGAAAGGCACCGGGATGCCGTCCATCAGCACCGTGGAGCGCGACGCCAGGCGTGGGTTGAGGCCGCGAATGCCGAAGTTCAGCGCCATGTCGTGGCTGCCGGTGCCGTTGTTTTCCGGGGCGTTGACGCCGGGGATACGGTTGAGCACGTCGCGGGCCTGGGTGGCGCCCTGGCGTTCGAACTCTTCGCGGCGGATCACGTCTCGGGCGCCGGGGTGTTCGAAGACGTTGGTTTGCGCGGCGTCGCCGAGCCAGTCGCCGACCACGCTGGAGGTGCCCAATTCGATGGTCGCCGGTGCACTGGCCGACTGCAGGCTGTAGGCATTGTCGCCTTCGGCGCGGGCTTGCAGGCCGGTGCCTTCCAGCAGTTTTTGCAGGCCTTCGGCGGCGCTGTAGTTGCCGGACAAGCCATGGCTCTGCATGCCCGCAGTGACTTCCGAGCCGAAGGAAATCAGCACGCCGGCTTCGCGGCCAAACTGGTTCAGGGCGGTTTCCAGCGAGGTCGGAGCGATGTGATAGGGCTTGGCGTCAGCCGCCATCACCGCAGGCAGCACGGTAAGACTCAAGCTGGCGCCGAGTAGGAGTTGGCGCAGGGAGCGGGCAAGAAGCGTCGGTTGCTGGGGCATGAAGAGCGTCCTGAGAAGGAAGGATCAAGGTGGCTTTCCTTCTCTGTCACGCGAGGTGTGGAAAACGGCTCACAAGGTTTGAAAATAATGTCAGGCGCGGGCCTCGACCGTGACCCAATAGCGGGTAAAGCGCCGCACCTTGACCGGCAAGCTCACGGTGAGCAGGTCGAGGATGCGTTCGCTGTCGTCCAACGGGTAGCTGCCGGAGATCAACAGGTTGGCGACCTGCGGGTCGCAATTGAGCTGGCCACGGCGATATCGGCCCAGTTCATTGAGGAAATCTTCCAGGCGCATGTGGGCCGCGACCAACATGCCGTCGGCCCAGGCGCCGCTGTTGGCGTCGGTGGCGCGCGGCGTGTCCCAGCCTTTGCGGGTGAAGTTGACCTGCTGCGCGGCGTCGACGCTCAGCGGCAGGCCGCTGTAGGTGTTGGGCATCACGTCAACGTGGCCGTCGAGGACCGCCAACTGGGTGTGGTCGTTGAACTGGCGCACATTCAGGCGTGCGGCCTGGCTGCTGAGCAGGCCCTGGCCGGTCAGGACCTTGAGCGGTGTAGGACCTTTTACGTCGGTCAGCAGGATCTCGCCTTCGAGCAGGCGGATCAGGCGTTGTTGGCCGTCGAAGTGCACATCCACCGCGCTGCCGGTGTTGAGGTGCAACTGGCTGCCGTCGGCCAGTTGCACCTTGCGCCGTTGGCCCACCGGGCTGCGGTAGTCGGCGGTCAGCGGCGGCAGGATATGTTGCTGGCGCAGGCTCCACGCGGCGGCCGAACCAGCACCGAGAATCAGCAGCAGCTTGAGGGCCTGGCGCCGGCTGGTGGAAGTTGGCGCGTTGAGCGCCGCGTGGGCCAGGGGCGAGGGCATGCCGCGCAGGCGCTGGTTGACGCGTTGCATATGGTCCCAGGCACGCTGGTGTTCACTGTGGGCATTCAACCAATGCTGCCACGCCGCGTGCTGGCGCGGGTTGAGGCTGCCTTGCTGCATTTCCATCAGCCAATGCACGGCTTGTTCGGCGACTTGAGTGGAGAAGTTCATAGGGCAAAGTAGCAGCGCATGGCCGCTTTATTCAGATGGCGTTTGACGGTGGCGATGGAGATGCCCAGTTCCGCGCCGATTTGCGCGTAGGTCAGGCCGTCGAGCTGGGCCAGCAGGAAGGCGCGTTTGACCTGGGTGGGCAAGCCGTCGAGCAACTGGTCCAGCTCCACCAGGGTTTGCAGAATGATGGCGCGTTCTTCTTCCGAGGGCGCCACGTGTTCAGGCAGCTGCGCGAGGGCGTCGAGGTAGGCGCGCTCCAGGTCCTGGCGGCGGTAAAAGTTGAACAGCACGCGCTTGGCCACGGTGGTGAGGAAGGCGCGGGGTTCGATCAGCGTGGGCGTTTCACGGGCGGTGAGCACGCGGATGAAGGTGTCTTGCGCCAGGTCGGCAGCGCTTTCCGGGCAGCCGAGCTTGCGTCGCAACCAGCCGGTGAGCCAGTGGTGATGGTCGTTGTACAGAACTTCGACGGTGTTGGACGGCTGCAACGCGATCACTCCATAAGCATTTCGCATGCTTTAGAGAACAAGAATTGTTCGCATTGTAGGCGGCCCGATACGGTTCGGCAATCCGCCAGCACCGGTGTTTCATCCGTTCTGTTTTGCTTATGAGAATATTTATCATTAATATTGCGCGCTGATGAACCTGGCGCCTCCTGCATGAAAAGCAAAACCTCACTTCCCGTCGCTTACCGTCTCGCCGTGACCTCACGGGTGCTCGCGGCTGTGGTCGGCGGCTACCTGATGGCCTCCCTGGCCGCCATCTGCCTGGCATTGTGGATGCCCACCTCCCGCGCCGACGCGGTGATCACCGGGATGATGAGTTCGTTTGTGTTCTATCTGCTGGCCGTGCTCTGGTGCTTCGCCTGCCGCACGGCCTGGCGCGCCTGGTTTGGCGTGATGCTGCCAAGCGCGGCGTTTGCCACCCTGGCGGGTGTGGGCTTGTGGATGGTGCGCACATGAAAGAGGGCTTTCGCCAAGCCATGGCCTGGTTGCACACCTGGAGCGGGCTGATCTTTGGCTGGCTGTTGTTTGCGATTTTCCTGACGGGTACCTTGGCGTACTTCAAGGAAGAAATCAGTCACTGGATGCAGCCCGAAGTGCAGGCCTATCCACTGGATAACGCGCGCAGCCTGGGCGTTGCGCAAACCTATCTGCAACACACGGCGCCAAAGGCCGCGCGCTGGTTTATCAACCTGCCGGACGAGCGCGACCCGGCCTTGTCGGTGATGTGGCAAGACAAGCTCGATCCCGGCCGACGCGGCAATTTCATGCAGAAAACCCTCGACCCGGTCACCGGCCAGGACGTGCAGGCCCGCGAAAGCATGGGCGGCGACTTCTTTTATCGCTTCCACTTCCAACTGCAAATGCCGCACCCCTGGGGGCGCTGGCTGTCCACCATCGCTGCGATGGTGATGTTTGTCGCGTTGATAACCGGAATCATCACCCACAAGAAAATCTTCAAGGACTTCTTCACCTTCCGCCCCCGCAAAGGCCAGCGCTCCTGGCTCGACGGGCATAACGCGGTGGGGGTGCTGGTGTTGCCGTTCCACTTGATGATTACCTACAGCAGCCTGGTGATTTTCATGAGCATGGTGATGCCGGCGCCGATCCTCGCTTCCTACAGCAACGACACCCGCGCCTTCTTCAACGAAGTGTTTCCCGCCACCAACAACGCGCCGGCGCTGGGCCAGCCGGGCCAATTGCTGCCGCTGTTGCCGATGTACGAGCAGGCGCGGGCGCAGTGGGACGGTGGCCATGTGGGGCGGCTGGGGGTGAACAACCCCGGCGATGTGAACGCCTCGGTCAATGTGTTTCGCGCCAGTTCCGACAACGTGGTGCATGAATTCGACAGCATCGTGTCGTTCAACGGCACCACCGGCGAGCTGCTGCGCACCAGTGACGGGCAATCGCTGCCGGCGATTATCGGTGGCAGTTTCTATGGCCTGCACATGGGCCATTTCGCCGGTCCGGTGCTGCGCTGGCTGTACTTTATCTGCGGCCTGGCGGGCACGGCGATGATCGGCACCGGGCTGGTGATCTGGCTCGGCAAGCGCCAGCTCAAGCACGCCAAGAGCGGCGGGATGCCGTTTGAACTGCGACTGGTGGAGGTGCTGAACATCGCCAGCATGTCCGGGTTGGTGATCGCCATTGCCGCGTTCTTCTGGGCCAATCGCCTGTTGCCGGTGAGCGTCGCCGAGCGCTCGGGCTGGGAAGTGCAAACCTTCTTTATCGCCTGGGGCTTGAGCCTGCTGCACGCGATCCTGCGCCGTGGCCGCCAGGGCTGGGTCGAGCAATTGAGTGTGGGCGCGCTGCTGTTTGCGGCGATTCCACTGCTCAACGCGCTGACCACCTCGCACCATCTGGGCGTTTCACTGGTGACGGGCGATTGGGCCATGGCCGGCTTCGACCTGACCTGCCTGGCCAGCGGTGTGTTTCTCGCCTGGGCGGCCTGGAAGATGCAGCACCGCGTGGCGCCGCAAGCCAAGGCGGAACGCCCACGGCCATTGACCCTCAAGCAGGAGGCGAACTGAATGCTGCTCGCGCTCTTGCTGTGCTACGCCGGGTTTACCGCGCTGTGCCTGGCCACCGACCGTCACCACGGTGAGCTGCTGCACAGCAAACCGTCGCCCCGTCGGCGCCTGGGGTTGCGCGCAGCAGGCTGGCTGCTGCTGGCGCTGTCGATCTGGCCGGCCGTGGCGCTCGGCGGTTGGAGCCGCGGCCTGGTGGATTGGTGCGCCGTGCTGATGCTCAGCGCGTTGCTGCTGGTGCTGTTGTTGCCGTATCGGCCAAGGTTGGCCCTGATCCTGGCGGGCGTTGGCCTGCTGGCCAGCCCCGTCGCCGCTTTCGCCACCCTCTGAGCACCGCCCATGATGATCAGCACTCCACCGGAGTCCGAGGACAGCCAGCGCGCTGAATCAGCGGGTGGGCGTGCGCATTTCCTACAGGTATTTCTCTCGCAGCGTTCGCAGATGGAAGCCCTGGTCAATCGGCGTGTAGGCTGCCGCGCCACGGCTGCCGACCTGGTGCAGGACCTGTTCCTGCGCTTCTGGCGTCGCCCGCTGGTGCAGGTCGAAGAACTCAGCACCTACCTGCTGCGCTGCGCCGGCAATATCGCCATCGACCATTTGCGCAGTGAAGGCGCACGGGTGCGTAGCAACGAAGGCTGGCTGCCGGAACAGCAGGACAACCAGGGCTCCGAACCCCAGGCGGCGTTGGAGGCGGGCAATGATTTGCGCCATGTCGAAGCCGCGTTGCGCAGCCTGCCGGAGCGTACCCGGCAGATTTTCCTGCTTAACCGCATCCATGGCCGCAAGTACGCGGAAATCGCCAAGGCCATGGGCCTGTCCCAAAGTGCCGTGGAAAAACATATGATGCGTGCCCTCGAAGCCTGCAAAGCCAGCCTTCGTGAGCCATCGCCCCCACGCACGCCAGGGAAAGCACCGTGAACCGCACCCCCACGCCCGACCAGGAACACGCCGCGCTGGCCTGGCTGAGCCTGTTGCACGACCAACCCAGCAGCGGCGACCAGGCCACGTTCAGTCACTGGCTGCGCGCCGACCCGGCCCACGTCGAGGCCTATTCGCAGGCCCAGGTGCTGTGGGAATTGAGTGAAGTGCCCGCGCGAAAACTCGCGGACGAAGAGGCGCTGGCGTTGCAGGGTTACCTGAATGCGATGAACACCTCGAAGCGTGCACGGGCGTTGCGCTGGTCCGGCGCGTTGGCGATGGCGGCGTGCCTGCTGCTGATGGTGAGCATGGGCGCGGGTTGGCAGCCCTCGCGCTGGGTCGATGATTTTGGCGCCGATTATGTGAGCGCGCCGGGGGAGGTGAAGACCGTCACCCTGGCCGACAAGTCTCAAGTCACCCTCGACGCCGACAGTGCGATTGCCGTGGATTTCAGCCAGGGCGAGCGGCATATCCAGTTGCGTCGTGGCGCTGGGTTTTTCAGCGTGACCCACACGGGGCAACCCTTTGTAGTAGAGGCGGGCAGCGGTGAAGCGCGGGTGCTCGGCACGCAATTCGAAGTGCGCCTACAACCGGCGGGTGCGCAGGTGACGGTGTTGTCTGGGCGGGTAGGGGTGACGTCGTCCAAGCAGGGCCAGCAGCAGATTCTGACGGCCGGGCAGCAAGTGGCCTACGCCGAGGGTGTGGCCGAGACCATGCATCCGGTAGACAGCGAATCGCGCCTGGCCTGGCGCGACGGTTGGCTCAACTATTACAAGGCGCCATTGGCCGATGTGGTCAAGGACCTGGAACGTTACTACCCGGGGCGCATCCTGTTGCTCAACGACGACATGGGCGCCAAGCGCGTCAGTGGCAGCTTCCCGAGCAAAGACCCACAGGCGGTGCTGAATGCGTTGCAAGCGGTGTTGGGCTTCGAGCAGCACCATGTGCTCGGGCGGATGATCGTGGTGCGTTAGGCGCATGTGGGAGCTGGCTTGCCTGCGATGCAGACACCTCGGTCTGTCAGCTACACTGCGGCGATGCTATCGCAGGCAAGCCAGCTCCCACAAAAAGCCAATTCCACATAAGCCAGCCCACACAAGCCAGCTCTCAAAAGGTGTGGGTTACTCCAGTGCAGCCATGATCGCGTCAGGGTTGTAATCGCGAATCAGCGTGCCGTTCACATCCACAAACGGAATCCCGCCACCGCCCAACGCCTCATACGCCTTGCGCGCCTGGGCGTCCTTGTCGATATCGAACGCCTGATAGGGAATACCCTTCTGATCGAGGAAGCGGCGGATCTGCTTGCAGTACCCGCACCACTCGGTGGAATAGAGCACCACCCGCGCCGACGCCCGGGTTTGCTCCGACACCACCTGCGACGGGTTGAACACCCGCTCGATCTTGCCCCAGTTCTGGATCACCACCACCACCAGCAACACCAGCAGGACTTTTTTAAAGACCCCGCCGAGCATCAGTTGCGGCGCTTGAGCTGGTCGGTCAGTTGGGTCGGCAGGCCCTTGATTATCAGGGTGCCAGCAGCTTCGTCGTACTCGATCTTGTCGCCCAGCAGGTGCGCTTCAAAACTGATGGACAAGCCTTCGGCGCGGCCGGTGAAGCGGCGGAACTGGTTGAGGGTGCGCTTATCTGCAGGAATTTCCGGCGACAGGCCGTAGTCCTTGTTGCGGATGTGGTCGTAGAACGCCTTAGGTCGATCTTCATCGATCAAACCCGACAGTTCTTCCAGGCCCATCGGCTCGCCGAGCTTGGCCTGGCTGCTGGCGTAGTCCACCAGGGTCTTGGTTTTTTCGCGGGCGGATTCGTCCGGCAGGTCTTCGCTTTCAACGAAGTCGCTGAATGCCTTGAGCAGGGTGCGGGTCTCGCCCGGACCGTCGACGCCTTCCTGGCAGCCGATAAAGTCGCGGAAGTACTCCGAGACCTTCTTGCCGTTCTTGCCCTTGATAAACGAGATGTACTGCTTGGACTGCTTGTTGTTCTGCCACTCGGACACGTTGATACGCGCCGCCAGGTGCAGCTGGCCGAGGTCCAGGTGGCGCGACGGGGTCACGTCCAGCTCGTCGGTCACCGCCACGCCTTCGCTGTGGTGCAGCAGGGCGATGGCCAGGTAATCGGTCATGCCCTGTTGATAGTGGGCAAACAGCACGTGGCCGCCGGTGGAGAGGTTGGACTCTTCCATCAGCTTTTGCAGGTGCTCGACGGCGGTGCGGCTGAAGGTGGTGAAATCCTGGCCACCGTCGAAATATTCCTTCAACCAGCCACTGAACGGGTGCGCACCGGACTCGGCATGGAAGAAACCCCAGGCCTTGCCTTGCTTGGCGTTGTAGCTCTCGTTGAGGTCGGCAAGCATGTTCTCGATGGCGGCCGATTCGGACAGCTCCGAATCTCGGGCGTGGAGAACTGCGGGGGTGCCGTCGGGTTTTTTGTCGATCAGGTGGACGATGCAATGACGGATCGGCATAGGCTTCTCGGCTGGTTGAAGGGGAGCGGTCGGCCTCCCCGAAAAGTCGCCCAGTGTACCGCACCCATTGGGCAAGACGTGCTTTGAAGGCCGTTTTGGCACTCTCCGACCGGGCATATTCCTTTTTTTCACGGTTTAGAGCGATAAAGCTGACCAAATGGGTAGGTAGAAGCGGATATTTCCCCGTCTCTGTGCTAGTTTTGCCCCGTCTTACGCCAAGTCTCGGCGTTAAGCGTGCATTCAGCATCTGTCAGGTCGAACCAATCCCCGTTTCAAGCATCTATAACCCCGAACTTCGTGGTTATGGTCAGGGGTGCCAGGCCTTGACGGTCGGGCTCGATGGCTGACACTGCACTCTGCAATCCATATGAATTTGATAGGGAAGGAACACCACAATGGCTATTACTAAAGACCAACTGATCGCTGACTTGGCTGAAGCCGTAGACGCACCGAAAACTACCGTGCGCGCTCTGCTGGACCAACTGAGCCAAGTTGTTGCCGATCAGCTGGAAAACGGCGGCGAAATCACTCTGCCAGGCGTTGGCAAACTGAAAGTGACCGAGCGTCCTGCCCGTACTGGCCGTAACCCTTCGACTGGCGCTGCCATCGAAATCGCTGCCAAGAAAGTTATCAAGCTGGTTGTGGCCAAAGGCCTGACCGACGCTGTTAACAAGTAAGACGCAGCAAAAAAAACCGTGCTCCGGAGCGATCCGGGCACGGTTTTTTGTTGCCTGCGATTTGTCAGTCGCGAACCCAGCGTTGGCGCCAGATCTGCTGCTCGTTCTTGGTCTGGAAGGTCCAGGCGACGAAACGGCTTTGTTTCTGCCCCTGGGACATTTCCACCACTTGGCTTTCCAGTACGCCGGCCTTTTTCAGGGCTGTCTCGATCGCGGGCAGGTTTGACGCTTTTGACACCAGGCAGCTGAACCACAACACCTTGTGGGCAAAATGCGCACTTTCAGCGATAAGCTGCGTCACAAACCGTGCTTCGCCGCCTTCACACCACAGCTCGGCCGATTGGCCACCGAAGTTCAGTACCGGCAATTTTCGCTTGGGATCAGCCTTGCCCAGGGCGCGCCATTTGCGTTCGCTGCCTTTGGTGGCTTCGTCCATGGAGGCATGGAACGGCGGGTTGCACATGGTCAAGTCAAAGCGTTCGCCTGGCTCCAACAGGCCCAGCAGGATCTGCTTGGGGTTGGTCTGCTGGCGCAGCTGGATGACTTTGCTCAGGTCATTGGACTGCACGATGGCCTTGGCAGCGGCTACGGCGATCGGGTCGACTTCCGAGCCGAGGAAGTTCCAGCGGTACTCCATGTAGCCAATCAGCGGGTAGACGCAGTTGGCGCCCATGCCGATGTCCAGCACCTTGACGATGGAGCCACGGGGGATCTTGCCGTCATTGACGCTGGCCAGCAGGTCGGCGAGGAAGTGCACGTAGTCCGCACGCCCCGGCACCGGTGGGCACAGGTAGTCGGCCGGGATATCCCAGTGCTGGATGCCATAGAAGGACTTGAGCAGCGCCCGGTTGAACACCCGTACTGCATCCGGGCTGGCGAAGTCGATGCTCTCTTTCCCGTAGGGGTTGAGGATCACGAATTGCGCCAGTTCCGGCGTGGTCTTGATAAGCGCCGGGAAGTCGTAACGGCCTGTGTGGCGGTTGCGCGGGTGCAAGGTAGCCTCTTTGCGCGGCGCGACGGGCTTGGCCGTGGCGGCGGTTTTAGGCTTCTTGCGTGGAGGCTTGGGTGTGCTGGGGGCGGTCATGATGATTCTGGTGTTGGCTCAAAGTGGTGGGCATTGTCACACATCTTGAGCCTTACCCGGTCAACTGTGGGAGCTGGCTTGCCTGCGATGGCATCACCTTGGCCTGCTGAAGGACCGAGTTGTCTGCATCGCAGGCAAGCCAGCTCCCACATGGATTGGATTTTCAAGGTAAAAAAAAGAGGCCCGAAGGCCTCTTTTCTACAGGGAATCCACCTTACAGGCTGGAAATCCGCGCATGTTGCTCCGCCAGCTTGCCCAAGGCCTGTTCGGCCTCGGCCAGTTTGGCGCGTTCCTTGTCGATCACTTCGGCCGGGGCCTTGTCGACAAACGCCGCGTTGGACAGCTTGCCGCCCACTCGCTGCACTTCGCCTTGCAGGCGTGCGATTTCCTTGTCGAGACGAGCCAGTTCCGCGCCCTTGTCGATCAGGCCGGCCATCGGCACCAGCACTTCCATCTCGCCAACCAGTGCGGTGGCGGACAGCGGTGCTTCGGCGTCGGCCGCCAATACGGTGATCGACTCCAGCTTGGCCAGCTTCTTGAGCAGCGCATCGTTCTCGGTGAGGCGGCGCTGGTCTTCAGCGCTGGCGTTCTTCACGAACACTGCCAGTGGCTTGCCCGGGCCGATGTTCATCTCGGCGCGGATGTTGCGCGTGCCGAGCATCAGGGTCTTGAGCCATTCGATATCGCTTTCGGCCGCCTCATCGATGCGCGCTTCATTGGCCACTGGCCAAGGTTGCAGCATGATGGTCTTGCCTTCGATACCGGCCAGCGGCGCCAGGCGCTGCCAGATTTCTTCGGTGATGAACGGCATGAACGGATGCGCCAGGCGCAGGGCCACTTCCAGCACGCGTACCAGGGTGCGACGGGTGCCGCGCTGGCGTTCGACCGGGGCGTTTTCGTCCCACAGCACGGGCTTGGACAGTTCCAGGTACCAGTCGCAGTACTGGTTCCAGATGAACTCATACAAAGCCTGTGCGGCCAGGTCGAAACGGAACTGGTCGAGCTGGCGAGTCACTTCGGCTTCGGTGCGTTGCAGCTGGGAGATGATCCAGCGATCCGCCAGGCTCAGCTCATAGGCTTCGCCGTTCTGGCCGCAGTCTTCACCTTTGTCCAGCACGTAGCGCGCCGCGTTCCAGATCTTGTTGCAGAAGTTGCGATAGCCTTCGACGCGGCCCATGTCGAACTTGATGTCGCGACCGGTGGACGCCAGCGAGCAGAAGGTGAAGCGCAGGGCGTCGGTGCCGTAGCTGGCGATACCGTCGGCGAACTCGTCGCGGGTCTGCTTCTCGATCTTCTTCGCCAGTTTCGGCTGCATCAGGCCTGAGGTGCGTTTTTGCACCAGGGTTTCCAGGTCGATACCGTCGATGATGTCCAGCGGGTCGAGGACGTTGCCCTTGGACTTGGACATCTTCTGGCCCTGGCCATCACGCACCAGGCCGTGTACGTACACGGTCTTGAACGGTACTTGCGGGGTGCCGTCCTCGTTCTTCACCAGGTGCATGGTCAGCATAATCATCCGGGCAACCCAGAAGAAAATGATGTCGAAACCGGTGACCAGCACGTCGGTGGAGTGGAATTTCTTGAGGAATTCGGTCTGCTGCGGCCAGCCCAAGGTGGAGAACGTCCACAGGCCCGAGCTGAACCAGGTGTCCAGTACGTCGTTGTCTTGTTGCAGGGCAACGTCGGCACCGAGGTTGTGCTTGGCACGCACTTCGGCTTCGTCGCGGCCTACATAGACCTTGCCCGATTCGTCGTACCAGGCCGGAATACGGTGGCCCCACCACAGTTGACGGCTGATGCACCAATCCTGGATGTCGCGCATCCACGAGAAGTACATGTTTTCGTACTGTTTTGGTACGAACTGGATGCGGCCATCTTCCACGGCAGCAATCGCAGGCTCGGCCAGCGGCTTGGTGGACACGTACCACTGGTCGGTCAGCCACGGCTCGATGATGGTGCCGGAACGGTCGCCCTTCGGCACTTTCAGGCCGTGGTCGTCAACGCTCACCAACAAGCCGGCGGCGTCGAAGGCGGCAACGATCTGCTTGCGTGCTTCGAAACGGTCGAGGCCGGCGTATTCGGCCGGGATCTTGCCGTCGATGCTGTCGTTCAGCGTGCCGTCCAGGTTGAACACCTGGCAGGCCGGCAGTACGGCCGCATTTTTGTCGAAGATGTTCAGCAGCGGCAGGTTGTGACGCTTGCCGACTTCGTAGTCGTTGAAATCGTGGGCCGGGGTGATTTTCACGCAGCCGGTGCCGAATTCAGGGTCGCAGTAGTCGTCCGCGATGATCGGGATGCGGCGGCCAACCAACGGCAGCTCGACGAACTTGCCGATCAGCGCCTGGTAGCGTTCGTCGTTCGGGTTAACGGCCACGGCGGCGTCGCCGAGCATGGTTTCCGGACGGGTGGTGGCGACGATCAGGTAGTCGTTGCCCTCGGCGGTCTTGGCGCCGTCAGCCAGCGGGTACTTGAGGTTCCACAGGAAACCTTTCTCGTCGTGGTTTTCCACTTCGAGGTCGGAAATTGCCGTGTGCAGCTTGGTGTCCCAGTTGACCAGGCGCTTGCCGCGGTAGATCAGGCCGTCTTCATGCAGGCGCACGAAGGCTTCTTTCACGGCTTCAGACAGGCCGTCGTCCATGGTGAAGCGCTCGCGGCTCCAGTCTACGGACGAACCCAGACGACGGATCTGACGGCTGATATTGCCGCCGGACTGGTCTTTCCATTCCCAGATCTTTTCCAGGAATTTCTCGCGGCCCAGGTCGTGACGGCTCTGGCCGGTGGCTTCGAGTTGGCGTTCCACCAGCATCTGCGTGGCGATACCGGCGTGGTCGGTACCCGGTTGCCACAGGGTATTGCGGCCCTGCATGCGGCGGAAACGGATCAACGCATCCATGATCGCATTGTTGAAGCCATGGCCCATGTGCAGGCTGCCAGTGACGTTCGGTGGCGGAATCATGATGGTGTAGGAATCGCCCGCGCCTTGCGGGGCGAAATAATTCTCGGATTCCCAGGTGTTGTACCAGGAAGTTTCGATAGCGTGCGGCTGGTAGGTCTTATCCATGCGCGGCGGGACCCTAGTTGGCATTAATTCAGGAAAGCCGGCAAGTATAACGGGGGATAGGGCGCAGGGCGAGGCGAAGACAGGCTTGAAATGTACGCTGAACAAATGTGGGAGCGGGCTTGCTCGCGAAAGCGGTGGATCAGTCAAAGATGTATTT
>NZ_JANLGL010000093.1:0-21759 GCF_024655625.1 Pseudomonas sp. 18.1.10 | reverse complement strand
AATCAGCCTATGCATCAACTGACCCACCGCTTTCGCGAGCAAGCCCGCTCCCACAGTTTTGACCGCATGCGGACTTAAGCCGGGTGTTGTTCCTTCAACAACCCACCCTCAATCCGCACATGCCGCCCATGGAAGCGCTTGAGACTGCTGCGATGCCCCACGCTGACAATGCTCAACCCCGGCAGCTCATCGATCAACGCCTGGTACAACGTCGCCTCATCCTCTTCATCCATGGCCGACGTCGCTTCGTCCATGTACAGCCACTGCGGCGCGAACAACAACGCACGGGCAAAGGCCAGGCGCTGCTGCTCACCCGGCGAGAGCATGCGTTGCCAGTGGTTCGCTTCATCCAGACGAGCGACCAGGTGCGGCAAGCGGCACGTCTCCAGCACCTGTGCATAACGTTCTGCCGGGTAAACGCTGTCGTCTTGTGGATAACTCAACACCGCCTTCAACGTACCAATCGGCAGGTAAGGCTTCTGCGGCAGGAACAGATAACGCGCAGCCGGCAAACGAATGCTGCCGTGCCCCGCCGGCCACAGATGGCCCATCCCACGCAGCAGCGTACTTTTGCCGCTGCCGGACCGCCCGCTGAGCATCACGCGCTGGCCGGGTTTCACCGTCATGTCCGCATCGGTGAGCAAGTGGCGACCATCGGCCAAGTCCATGCCCAGGTGTTGCACCACAAGGCGTTCGCCTTCAGGGCGCACATCAATCGCTGGAGGACGTTGCTCGTTGTCAGTCATGGCCTGCTGAAAACTCAGCAGACGATCACTGGTGGCACGCCACGACGCCAAGTCGGAATACGCGCTGATAAACCAGCTGAAGTTCTCCTGCACGTTGCCGAACGCCGAGTTGATTTGCATCAGCTCGCCCAGTTCGATCTTGCCGGTGAAGTAGCGCGGCGCGGCGACGATAAAGGGGAAGATGATCGCGATCTGGCTGTAACCCGCAGTGAAGAAGGTCAGGCGCTTGGAAACTTTCATGATGTCCCAGAAGTTGTGCCAGACCTTGCCGAAGCGCGTGCTCAAGCGCTGTTGTTCATTCGGCTCGCCGTTGTACAGCGCGATGCTCTCGGCGTTCTCACGCACGCGCACCATGGAGAAACGCAGGTCCGCTTCGAAACGTTGTTGTTGGTTGCTCAGGCCGATCAAGCGACGGCCGATCAGATGCGTCAGCCAACTGCCCACGGCGGCGTAAAGCAACGCACACCAGAACATGTAGCCGGGGATGGTGATGCCGAACACTTCGATGCTGCCCGACACGCCCCACAGGATGATCGAGAACGACACCAGGCTGACCACATTGCGCAGCAAGCCAAGGCCAAGGCTCAAGGTGTTGGCGGTAAAGTTGTTGAGGTCTTCGGAGATCCGCTGGTCCGGGTTATCGGTGTAACCGCCCTGCTCCAGCTGGTAGTAGTTCTTGTTGGCGAGCCAACGGGCGAAGTGCTTTTCGGTGAGCCAGGCACGCCAGCGGATGGTCAGCATCTGGGTCAGGTACAGGCGGTACACCGCGCCAAGAATGGCCACGGCGGCGATCCCGCCGAAGTAGCCGATCAGTTGCCAGAACGCGGCGGTGTCCTTGTGTTCAAGGGCGTTGTAGAAGTCCTTGTACCAGTGGTTGATCCACACCGAGATCGCCACGCTGAACAGCGACAGGCCAATCACCGCCGCCAGCAACAACCAGGCCTTGCCCTTCTCTTCACTGCGCCAATACGGTGTGATCATCGCCCAGGTTCGGCGGAAGAATTGCCCACGCACCGCGTCGTTGACCGCGCAATACTCAGCGTTCTGATTCATCATTCAGGCTCGGTAGGGAAGAGATCACAGGCGTTTGAACCGATCATAGACGATCGGTTCAGGGCTCCGTGCGGCCTGAAGCAGGTTGTTCAGACTTCGTTCAGCGGCGTACCGGACGCTTTTGCAACTTGCGCTGCAAGGTGCGGCGGTGCATGCCCAGGGCGCGGGCGGTGGCGGAGATGTTGCCTTCGTGCTCGGTGAGCACGCGCTGGATGTGCTCCCACTGCAGGCGGTCCACCGACATCGGGTTTTCCGGCACCAGGGTGTCGAGGTCGGCGTGCTCGGACAACAGCGCAGCCAGCACGTCATCCGCATCGGCCGGTTTGCACAGGTAGTTGCACGCGCCGCGCTTGATCGCCTCGACGGCGGTGGCAATGCTGGAGTAACCGGTGAGGATCACCACGCGCATTTCCGGGTCGAGTTCCAGCAGCTTGGGCAGCAGCACCAGGCCGGAGTCGCCGTCCATTTTCAGGTCGAGCGCGGCGTAGTCCGGCAGGTCGGCCTGGGCGATGGTCAGGCCTTCTTCGGCGGAACCGGCGGTGCTCACGCGGAAACCGCGACGGCTCATGGCGCGCGCCATCACGCGGGTAAAGGTCGCGTCATCATCTACCAGCAACAGGTGCGGCAGTTCTTCGCCTTCGACTTGGATCTCGTCACTCATCGATATCTCCTCGTGCGACACGGGGCAGGCGCAGCTCGGTGAGCGTGCCACCTTCCTCATGACTATAGAGCTTCACTGAGCCGCCCGCGCGGGTCACGCTGGCCTTGCTCAAAAACAGGCCGAGGCCGAAGCCTTTGCCCTTGGTGGTAAAGAACGGTTTGCCGATCTGCTCGGCAATGGCCAGCGGCACACCGGCGCCGTGGTCGCGAATACTGATGGTCACATCTTCCGCATCCCAGTCCAGCTGCACGCCCAGGCCTTCGGGGCAGGCGTCGGCGGCGTTGTTCAGCAGGTTGAGCAGCGCCTGGGTCAGGTCGGGCGGCGGTGCCATGCGCGGGACGGTGCCTTGGCCAAGCAGGTGGAAACGGTAACTGGCTTCGGGGCGCATCAGGTGCCAGCGGTTCAGGGCTTCGTCGAGCCACTGGGTCACGTCCTGCATCTCCACCGCCAGGCGCCGATTGGCTTCGGCGGCGCGCACCAGTTGCTGCAAGGTCTGCTTGCACTGCTTGACCTGTTCCTGCAACACGCCGAGGTCTTCCTGCAGCGCCGGGTCGTGGTGGTCCTGGATGATTTCCTTGAGCAGTACGCTCATGGTCGCCAACGGCGTGCCCAACTCATGGGCGGCGCCGGCGGCCTGGGTGGCGACGGCCAACAGTTGCTGGTCACGCAGGCCTTCTTCACGACGGATGGCACGCAGTTCTTCCTGGCGGCGCAGCTCTTCGGCCATGCGCGCGGCGAAAAAGGTAATGACGGCGGCAGACAGGGCGAAACTCAGCCACATCC
This sequence comes from Pseudomonas sp. 18.1.10, assembly GCF_024655625.1. Lineage (NCBI taxonomy): Bacteria > Pseudomonadati > Pseudomonadota > Gammaproteobacteria > Pseudomonadales > Pseudomonadaceae > Pseudomonas > Pseudomonas sp. 18.1.10. The sequence goes on along the minus strand of NZ_JANLGL010000093.1, from coordinate 18,516 downwards.
CGTAGATCTGCAGGTTTTCCCGGGCGATGGGGAAGGTTTGCAGCGGATAGAAGCGCGCCAGCAGCAAGGTGTAGAGGGTCAGGGCGATGCCCGACAGCGCCACGGAGTAGCGCCACGGCAAGGTCACCGCCGCGATGGTCAGCGGCACCAGGTAATACGACACGAACGGGTTGGTGGAACCACCGGAGAAATACAGCAACACACTGTGGATAAACAGGTCGCAGGCCAGTTGCAGGGCATATTCCAACTCGGTCACCGGCCAGGTGGTGCGCAGGCGGATGGCGGTAAACGCGCACAGCACGGTGGAGAAACCCAGGGTCACGCCCAATTGCAGCCACGGCAGCGGCAGCAGGTCGAACCAATAGGCGAGCCCCACGGAGCCGGCTTGTGCGGCCAGGACCAGGGTGCGAATGAACGTCAGGCGCCAGAGGTTCTGGCGGGTGGCGGAAGTCAGTTTTACGGCGGCGAGCATGAGCTCTCCCGTTGAGCGCTGCAGGCGGATCGGCAGGAGTATAAACGAAGCCGACCGGCTGGCACGGCGCGTGTGGCTCTTTGCCGCAGGCGCGGCAAATGACCGTTCGTCGCCGTCACCGCAACTTGTAGCGAATGTGTAAACCCGAAGAACCCGATGCCACCGTCTACAGTCATACCGAACACGAATACCTCAAGGAGCTTCCATGTCTCGTTTCACTCGCAGTGCAGCTGTTATCACCCTCGGCGTTGCCACCCTTGCCAGCCTTCCGGCGGTGGCTGCCGACGGTCTGAACTACAACCAGATTTCCCTGCGCGCCGAGGCCAGCCAGGAGGTGGCCCGCGACAAGATGATCGTGACCCTCTACACCGAGTCCCAGAACAGCGACCCGGCCAAGCTCGCCGCCGAAATCACCACTGCCGTGAACAAAGCACTGGGCCAGGCCCGCGAAGTCAAAGGTGTGACCCTGCGCCAGGGCAGCCGCAACAGCTACCCGATCTACGACAACAAGAACCAGAAAATCACCGGCTGGCGTGAACGTGCCGAGCTGCGCCTGGAAAGCGCGGACTTCCCGGCGCTGTCCAAGCTCACCGGCGAGCTGCTCAACACCCTGAAAATGGACAGCATGGACTTCGCCATCGCCGATGCCACCCGCAAGGCCAGTGAAGATGCGCTGCTCAAGGATGCCGTCGCCGCATTCAAGGCCCGTGCGCAACTGGCTACCGATGCGCTGGGCGGCAAGGGCTACAAGATCGTCAACCTGAACTTCAACACCAACGGTTATCCACAGCCCTACGCCCGTGGCGGCATGATGATGAAAGCGGCGGCGATGGATTCGGCGCCGACGCCGGAAGTGGAAGCCGGTACCAGCCAGGTCACCATGAGCGCCGATGGCGTGATTGAAGTCTTGCAATAAGTATTTTCCCTCCCGTAAGAACGGTGCGGCCTGAAGGCTCGCGCCGTTTTTTTTGGCAGAAACCGCCCAAGACGTTACACCTTGCGGCACATTCAGCGGAATCAACCCTTCGGTTCTCACAACACAGAGACGACCCCGGCCTACAGGGAGTACCGCGCCGGACGTATTCCTTCAGAGAACCGTCCAATGACACTATCCGTACAAAACAGGCATTCCATGCTGCCGCTTCAGGGCAACCAACTCTCTTCCAGCCCCGACGAGCCCAGTTCGACACCAACAGCCGTAGATACCCAGTCGATCCCACCATCGCAAACCGTCGCCGCGAATAGAGAACTGGTCGAGTCCTACATTGATGCGGTGCAAAAGAAGATCCTGCACAACGCCCCCAGCGTAATCAAGGTCCCTCCCGAAAGCCAAATGGGCCAATGGCTTGAGCTGTATCGCGCACATTTGGAACACCCTGTCGTCAAGGGCTGGATGCGTGAGCAAGGCATCCCGATGGACGCCATTTCGATCACACCGTCCACTGGCGTCCTAACGGTCGGCGAGGGCGAGCACAAGAAGACGTTCACACTCACTGACAACTCTGGCTGGGGGCAGATTGCGGGGCCCCTATTGGCAGCGGGCAAAATCATCTCACCCGTCGCCGGCCAGCGTTTTCGGGTAGAACTGGGTGATGGCTATGTCAAAGTGCGGCCAAGGGTAGTGGCTGATTTCCACGGGGTCACCCTGCCCTCCTCCCGGTCCGAGGCCAGTGCCCAAATCAAACGACTGGAACATAACAATAAAGCTTTCGACCCCATCCCCCCCAACGACCCGCTGCGCCAAGCCAGCAGTCGCTCGGCCCAGGCACTGCAAACGCAGAAGCAGAGTGCGGCGCAGTTTTACCTGACCGCCCCCCAAGCCCTGGCTTACAAAGAACTGGCAGTTGACGTGGCCAACAAGCTGCCCAACACCCGGGCAGAAGCCAAGAAGTGGGCTGAGTCACTCATTCTCAAACTGACCGACAAGCAGGTCGATGCCGACACCCTCTACCTGAACCGCTTCAACGGTGGCGGACACAACCCCTACAGCGTCGAGACCTCGACCATTACCGGCTGGGAATACACCAACCAGGAACCGTCGTCCTCCCTGCGACTGCCCGATGCCTTGCTGAAAAACTTCTCGGAAAACGACTGGGATCCAGGCGAGCTTGACTCACTCTCGGGCATCTACACCGACGGCCCCGGGCAAAGCACCAAAAAGGGCTATGGCGCTCACAATCAATTCCCTCTTCTACCGTCCGCCCTCATGCATGAAAGCTGGAAGACCGATTTCCAGGGTGAGATGACCAAAAAAATCGACGACTTCTGGCACAACAACACCGAGGGCTACCAGACCGCGATCAAGGGCGAGTTCGCCTACCAGGCCCGCAAACAATTGAAGACCGCCGAAGCCCGGCCGCCTGCCGAACGAGCGCTGCAAGCCCCCGAACACCGCTTCACCCGCGAAGATTACCGCTTGGTGATGGGCGCTGCGTCCAACCTCCCACTCGACGAAAACGCTCCGCTCAACGTCGAGCAACTCAAGGCCCAGGCGCCGGTGAACGGCGGCGTCCAAGTGCATGCGCTGAATATCGCAGGCATTGCCTCCAACGATATCCTGCGTTTCAGCGCGGCCGACGGCGGCCGTCAAGTGCTTTACGTGCCCGGCGCGCAGCCGGCATTTCTCCGGTTCGACTCCCTTGAGAAGCTCAATGAGTGGGTCGTCGAGCAAACCAAAGACACTAAAAAACGCGCGACCCTGGCCTCCCACTTTCCGCTTATCACGCGCCAGGACCACATACCCGGAACCGTCCACACGGTGGTCAAGGCGCTCATTCCGATCTTATGGTTTACGGATATTGATACCTCCAAAGACGGCCTCGACACGATTTTTGACAAGATGGCCTCAGGCAAACATTCCGGCCCGGTGATCCATGCAAGCGAATCGCAGATCGAGGGGGATGCATTCTCGGCCATGGCATCCGCCAGCAAGCACCGCATGACGAGTGACGCCGATGTGGTCATCAAGTCCAACAGCGAAGTGACCCGCGATATCTGGCTCAACGACATAACGGTGGCCGCCGGCCTGCTGGCCAAACTGGCGCCTATCGCGGCACCCGTCGCGGCGGCAGCAGCTGCGACAGGGCTGGCCGAACTGGTACTGGGCGTGGAAAAACATGCCTCCGGCGACACCCTGGCCGAACGTAACGACGGCGCATCCAAGGCATTCGATGGGTTGCTGAACACGCTGTTTTCGGCCACCGCCAGTGGCACCCCGGAAGACCCTTTTGCAATTCCCCCGGAGAAAGAGCTGCCGGCCGTAGAGCCAAGCCCGCAGCCAGAAGCGCCTGTCAACGAAGAGCCCAAGCCGGGCCCCTCCTCTGGTGCAGTCACCGACAAGCCAACTGCGCCGGCGCCCATGCCAAGATCCCCGTCCCTTATCCCCATGGCGCAATACGCCGTCGCGGACGGTGAGGAACTGATAAAGAACGCCACCCGGGACGCATCGGGGGTTTACCGGATGACCGACAGCAACGGCGTATTTCGTCAGCTAGTGCGCCTGACCGATGAGACGGGTACGAGCAAGCTCTATGAAATATCCGGCAGCTACCGATCGGGCAACGCATTTGCCAAGGTCATCGACCCCAATACCGGCAAGGGCGTAATGGTCATAACGCCCGGCCGCAATGGCGAGTGGACACGCGCGCCAGGCGATGGCGGCGCATTTTGGAACCGTGCTTCACCGCCAACTCCAGACGTTGAACCCACGAGGCCGCGACAACTTTCAGATGAGTTCCTGGATGTCGATGGCAAAAAAATGAAGGGCGCAGAAATACTGGATAAATACCTCAAGCCTGATGGCTACGATTACACATACGGTGTCACGCTGAACGAAGAAGGTGAAATCGCACCGCAAGTTTCCTGGACGTTTGAAGAAAACCCTGCCCACGCCACGCCGCCGCCACCGGCTAACGTTTCGACATTCGGCACCAGCGAATACAGCAGCCAGTTTATCGATGACCTGCATCGCGACAAGTTCACAATAGAAGGTCCTGGGAACACCAAGCTGGAGCTCGACCTCGGCAGCCAGATAACCGAACTTCAGCAAAAAAAAGGCGCTCTGTTATCAAACGAAGAGCTTCTTCAGCTGAAACAAAAAAATATCGAGGAAATTGAGAAAATCATTCCTGAACCGGAGTTAAGAGCTCGAATTTCCGAACTTGCCAACCAATGGGCGCTTGGTCCCGCTGCGGGTGAGTTTGCGACGCCCCGCTTTAAGGGAACGGTCCTTGGCAGCGGACGCAATACACACTACTACATCAAATATGACCCAGCAGATGCCGTGACCACTGTCACGGCCAAGCTCGACTTTATACCGAGCAAACTGTCCGAAGACCGTCTTGAGCTTGAACCCCTTACCGACATAAAGGTGAATGCATCAAGAACATTTACCATACGCGAAAGTAACGAGTTGGACGGCGCCGGTTATACCGTTGACCCCTCTTCGCCAACGCGCATGGAAATCAAGCCTACGCCGGATGAATAAGCGCTAACCCTCTATCTGCCCTCAATGAACGGCGGTACCCTCGGTACCGCCGTTTTCGTTTGCGTAGCCTGCGCAGGGCTGCCATTTCAGGGGTCTCCATGGAAAGAATCACCTTCAAACCACTGCTCCTCGCCGCCGGCCTGCTCGCGTTCATGCCGATGGCCCAAGCCACCACTACCCTGGTCTACTGCTCCGAAGCCAGCCCCGCCGGTTTCGATCCCAGCCAGTACACCAGCGGCACAGACTTCGACGCTTCGGCCGAAACCGTGTTCAACCGCCTGACCCAGTTCAAGCGCGGCGGCACCGAAGTCGAGCCCGGCCTGGCGACAAGCTGGGACGTATCCAACGACGGCCTGACCTACACCTTCCACCTGCGGGATGGCGTCAAGTTCCACACCACCGACTTCTTCACGCCTACCCGCGACTTCAACGCGGATGATGTGCTGTTCACCTTCAACCGCCTGCTGGATGCCGACAGCCCGTTTCGCAAGGCCTACCCGTCCGAGTCGCCGTACTTCACCGACATGGGCCTGAACACCACGATCAAGGGCGTCGAAAAACTCGACGAGCACACCGTGCGTTTCAACCTGAACAATGTCGATGCGTCATTTGTGCAGAACCTGGCCATGAGCTTTGCCTCGGTGCAGTCCGCCGAGTACGCCGCCCAACTGCTGAAGCAGGGCAAAGCCGAAGAGATCAACCAGAAGCCGGTCGGCACCGGGCCGTTCGTGTTCAAGCGCTACCAGAAAGACTCGCAGATTCGCTACGTGGCCAATAAGCAGTATTGGAAGCCCGACGATGTGAAACTCGACAACCTGGTGTTCGCCATCACCCCGGACGCCGCGTCGCGCCTGCAAAAGCTCAAGGCCGGCGAGTGCCAGGTCAGCGGTTACCCGCGCCCGTCCGACATCGAAGTGATGAAGCAGGACCCCAACCTGCGCGTGCTGCAACAGGCGGGTTTCAACCTGGGCTTTCTGGCCTACAACGTGACCCATCCGCCGCTGGACCAACTCAAGGTGCGCCAGGCCCTGGACATGGCCATCGACAAGCCTGCGATCATCAAGGCCGTGTACCAGAGTGCCGGGCAATTGGCGCAGAACGCGTTGCCGCCAGCGCAGTGGTCTTATGACCCGAAGATCAAGGACGCCCCCTACGATCCCACCAAGGCCAAGGCGCTACTAAAAGAAGCAGGCGTCGCCCCGGGCACCACCATCAACCTGTGGGCAATGACGGTCCAGCGTGCATCCAATCCGAATGCGCGCATGTCGGCACAAATGATTCAGCAGGATTGGGCAAAAGTCGGCATCAAGGCCAACATCGTCAGCTATGAGTGGGGCGAATACATCAAGCGCGCCAAAAATGGCGAGCACGACGCAATGATTTACGGCTGGACGGGCGACAATGGCGACCCGGATAACTGGCTCGGCGTGCTCTACAGTTGTGCTGCGGTAAAGGGCAGCAACTACGCCAAATGGTGTAACCCGGACTACGACAAACTGGTGCAGCAGGCCAAGGTCAGCAGCGACCGCGAGCAACGCATCAAGTGGTATCAACAGGCGCAGAAAATCCTTAAAGAACAAGTACCTATAACGCCTATTGCGAACTCGACGGTTTTCCAGCCCCTGCGCAAAGAAGTGCACGACTTCAAGATCAGCCCGTTCGGGCTCACGCCGTTCTACGGCGTCAGTCTAGATAAGTAACAGCAGCGCCCCAACCGAGTGCGCTAGACGCCTCGGTTGGTCATTTTTGGTGCGCCTGATGCACCGAAAAAACCCTCAAAATGTACTCAATTGTGTAGAAACTTTCATAATTGCGACATTCCTGTACGTTCGTACCACTGTTTAAGCCTCCTAACGGTTCTGCATCTTGCAATGGGTATGGCCCCTGCATAAGTATCCGCAGGCCGACTCACGAGGTCGCCCTCACCACCAAAAATGACAACAAATCATGAGGCCAACATGCTTAAACACGCAGTCATTCCGTTAATTGTTAGCGCTGGCCTTATGGCCGCAGCCCCTTTCGCCCAAGCGGCGACTAACCTGGTGTTCTGCTCCGAAGGGAGCCCGGCCGGTTTTGATCCAGGCCAGTACACCACCGGAACAGACTTCGATGCTTCGGCAGAGACCATGTTCAACCGTCTTACCCAGTTCGAGCGCGGCGGCACCGCTGTGATTCCTGGGCTGGCCACCAGCTGGGACGTGTCCCCGGATGGCCTGACGTACACCTTCAAACTGCGCGACGGCGTGAAGTTCCACACCACCCCGTACTTCAAGCCGACCCGTACCTTCAATGCCGATGACGTGCTGTTCACGTTCAACCGCATGATTAACAAGGACGATCCGTTCCGCAAAGCCTACCCCACCGAGTTCCCGTACTTCACGGACATGGGGATGGACACCAACATCAAGAACATCAAGAAAGTCGATGACCACACCGTCGAGTTCACCCTCGGCACCGTGGACGCGGCTTTCATCCAGAACCTGGCCATGAGCTTCGCCTCGATCCAGTCCGCTGAATACGCCGCGCAACTGTTGAAACAAGGCAAGGCCCAGGACATCAACCAGAAGCCGATCGGCACTGGTCCGTTCGTGTTCAAGAGCTACCAGAAAGACTCGAACATCCGCTACACCGGCAACAAGGACTACTGGAAACCGGATGACGTGAAGATCGACAACCTGATCTTCGCCATCACCACCGACCCGTCGGTGCGTATCCAGAAGCTGAAGAAAAACGAATGCCAGGTGACCCTGTTCCCACGTCCGGCCGACCTCAAGGCGCTGGGCGAAGACAAGGACCTGAAACTGCCGCACCAGGCCGGTTTCAACCTGGGCTACGTCGCCTACAACGTGATGGACAAGGTCAAGGGCAGCGACCAGCCAAACCCACTGGCGGACCTGCGCGTACGCCAGGCGATGGACATGTCGGTCAACAAGCAGCAGATCATCGACTCCGTCTACCAAGGCGCCGGCCAACTGGCCGTCAACGCCATGCCGCCGACCCAGTGGTCCTATGACACCACCATCAAGGACGCCAAGTTCGACCCTGAAAAAGCCAAGGCCCTGCTCAAGGAAGCCGGCGTCAAGGAAGGTACCGAGATCGTGCTGTGGGCCATGCCGGTCCAGCGTCCGTACAACCCGAACGCCAAGCTGATGGCAGAGATGCTGCAGAACGATTGGTCCAAGATCGGCCTGAAAGTCAAGATCACCAGCTACGAGTGGGGCGAGTACATCAAGCGTTCCAAAGGCGGCGAGAACCAGGCCATGATCATTGGCTGGAGCGGCGACAATGGTGACCCGGACAACTGGCTGAACGTGCTGTTCGGCTGCGATTCGCTGCAGGGCAACAACTTCTCCAAATGGTGTGACAAGAAATTCGACGACACCGTGAAGGAAGCCAAGGCTACTTCGGATGTCGCCAAACGCACCGAGCTGTACAAGCAGGCGCAACATATCCTCAAAGATGCTGTCCCGATGACACCTATCGCGCACTCGACGGTGTATCAACCCATGCGCAACACCGTGCAGGACTTCAAGATCAGCCCGTTTGGCTTGAACTCTTTCTACGGCGTGAGCGTCAGCGGCAAATAAGGGTCACTAGCGGCGACGTTTCATAACGTCGCCGTTATTGCATCCGCCCAAGATGTAGGAAACAGACCACAGCCGAAGCCGTTGCCGTCCTACAGCAACAAACTTCGACCTGCGTCTCCGTTACCTACAACGACAGTCAGATTTCGTGCATTTACTGCGAAGTCCGCGACCCATAACGTCGCAGGGCCGCAGAAGCCTCAATCTGACAGGGCACTTGCCGCGTGGGGTCAGCGATGCATCCCGGTCCTGATAGGCCGGGTGATTGCTCGCTGACGACAACTACAAACAAGGATCGGGATCGTCATGCGCCATACCACCGTTCTATCCGCACTATTTGCCACCAGCCTGCTGGCTGTGGCCACGATGGGCCACGCCGCCGACAAGAAGAGCCTGGTGTTCTGCTCCGAAGGCAGCCCGGCTGGTTTTGACACCGCGCAATACACCACCGCCACCGACAACGATGCAGCCGAACCGCTGTACAACCGCCTGGTCGAGTTTGAAAAAGGCGAGACCAACGTCGTTCCTGCGCTGGCGACCAAGTGGGATATTTCGCCAGACGGCCTGACCTACACCTTTCACCTGCGGGAAGGGGTGAAGTTCCACAGCAACAAGGAATTCAAGCCGACGCGCGATTTCAACGCCGACGACGTGCTGTTCACCTTCAACCGCATGCTTGACCCCGAGCAGCCGTTCCGCAAGGCCTACCCCACCGAGTTCCCGTACTTCAACGGGATGAGCCTGAACAAGAACATCGCCAAGGTCGAAAAAACCGGCCCGCACACCGTGGTGATGACCTTGAACACGGTAGACGCCGCGTTTGTGCAGAACATCGCCATGAGCTTCGCCGCGATCCTCTCGGCCGAGTACGCCGAGCAATTGCTCAAGAGCGGCAAGCCCAGCGACATCAACCAGAAGCCGATCGGCACGGGCCCGTTCGTATTCCAGCGTTACCAGAAAGACTCGCAGATCCGCTACGCACCGAACAAACAGTACTGGGACCCGAGCAAGGTCCAGCTGGACCAACTGATCTTCGCCATCAACACCGACGCTTCGGTACGCGTGCAAAAGCTCAAGGCCGGCGAATGCCAAGTAACCCTGCACCCACGCCCAGCCGACGTTGACGCCCTCAAGGCCGACCCGAACCTGCAACTGCTGACCAAGCCCGGTTTCAACCTCGGCTATATCGCCTACAACGTGCGCCACAAGCCCTTCGACCAACTCGAAGTACGCCAGGCGCTGGACATGGCGGTGAACAAGCAAAGCATCCTCAACGCGGTGTACCAGGGCGCCGGGCAACTGGCAGTCAACGCCATGCCACCGACGCAATGGTCCTACGACGACACCATCAAGGACGCCGCCTACAACCCGGAAAAAGCCAAGGAACTGCTCAAGGCTGCCGGCGTGAAGGAAGGCACCGAGATCACCCTGTGGGCGATGCCCGTACAACGCCCCTACAACCCCAACGCCAAGCTGATGGCAGAAATGCTGCAAAACGATTGGGCCAAGATTGGCCTGAAAGTGAAGATCGTCAGCTACGAGTGGGGCGAATACATCAAGCGCACCAAGAACGGTGAGCACGATGTGAGCTTGATCGGCTGGACCGGCGACAACGGTGACCCGGACAACTGGCTGGGCACCCTCTACAGCTGCGACGCCATCGGCGGGAACAACTACTCCATGTGGTGTGACCCGGCGTACGACAAGCTTATCAAGCAAGCCAAGGTCGTCACCGACCGCGAACAACGGACTGTTCTGTACAAACAGGCGCAGCAACTGCTCAAGCAGCAGGTGCCGATCACGCCGGTCGCCCACTCGACGGTCAACCAGCCGTTAAGCGCCAAAGTCGAAGGTTTCAAAGTGAGCCCCTTCGGCCGCAACGTGTTCTCGGGCGTCAGTATCACCCCATAAAAAAATAACCGGATGGCGCAGAGCGAAATTGGCTCTGCGGCAAACGTGCAGCCTTATTTCGGGAATTCCCCTAAGGCAAACGTTTGCAAAGGCTTGAAAGAGTTACAACCCAAATAGCCGGATCACCTCATAAGACCGGCAAAAAAAAAGAGAACCAAAGGAGCTTCACCCATGAAACTGAGCAGCAAAGCGCTTCTGGCCCTGGCCATCAGCACCATCACGGCAACCGCCTACGCTGAAACCCAAAGCCAGGACTTCGTTCCTACCACCCTGGCCGGTTCCAGCGCCCAAAGCGAGGCCAAAGGCTTTATCGACGGCCAGAGCCTGGGCGGCACCACGCGTAACTGGTACTCCAACGAAATGTTCCGTCGCGACACGCGCATCGGCTACTTCAAGAACGAAGGCGACATCAACAAGACCCGCGTTTCCCGCCGTTACAACTGGGACCAGGGCACCATCCTCAACTACACCTCGGGCTTTACCCAAGGCACCGTTGGCGTGAGCACCGAAGTCGCGGCCTACAACGTGATCTCGCTGATCCGCAACCGGGACGACATCGCCGGCGGCTCCAACCGCACCCTGGCCCACTCCTACGGTGACGCCGTAGACCAGTGGAGCAAACTGGGCCTGGCCAACGTCAAGTTCCGCGTGTCCAACACCACCCTGACCGCCGGTCGCCAGAACTTCAGCAGCGGCATCGTCGACACCATCGGCAACCGTGCCCTGCCGTCGAGCTTTGAAGGTGTGAGCTTCAACAGCGAAGAATTCACCAACCTGTCGTTCCAGGGCGGCGTGTTTGATCGCGTTTCGCCACGTACCGAGCAGAGCCTGTCGAAGTTCCGCAGCGAGTACAACAGCAAAGGCGCCGATGGCGTCGAGACCGACAAGGTCTACACCCTGGGTGCCAACTACCAGCCGTTCAAGAGCCTGAAGACCAGCTTCTTCGGCGCGAACGTCAAGGACTTCTGGAACCAGTACTACTTCGGCGCCACCCACGAGCTGGGTGACAGCTCGGTGCTGGGCCTGACCACCGGCTTCAACTACTACAAAACCGTCGATGAAGGCAAAAAGCTGATGGGGGATATCGACAACGATACCTTCTCCCTGTCCCTGGGCCTGACTCACCAGGCTCACAGCCTGACCTTCTCCTACCAGCAAGTGAACGGTAACGAGTACTTCGACTACCTGCACGAAACCAACGGTATCTACCTGGCCAACTCCCTGACGTCGGACTTCAACGGCCCGAACGAGAAGTCCTTCCAGGTTGCCTACGGTATCAACATGGCCGAATACGGCGTGCCAGGCCTGAAGTTCAACATCTACTCGGCTCGCGGCTGGGGCATCGACGGTACGCACTACACCGGCAACCGTGGAGTAGAAGGCAAAGGCTATGACGGCGTCCAGTCGCAGGACGGCGAACACCACTACGAGTACGGTATCGGCACGTCCTACGCGGTACAGAGTGGTCCATTGAAGGCCACCACCATCCGCGCGACCTATGTCGCTCACCGCGCTACCAAGGAACAGTCTGACGGCAACCTGAACGAATTCCGTCTGGTTACCACCATCCCGTTCAACATTCTTTAACTAGCGCCAGGTAGACGGCGGGCTCAGGACGAGTCCGCCGTCTACGCTTGTCTGGTCTCATAGATTGTTCGAGGTCTGCGAATGAAAATGCTCCCGCTACAAGCCGCTATCGCCGCTGCGCTGTTGAGCGTGGCCGTCGGCATTTCGGCCAAGCCGCTGGTGGTCTGCACCGAAGCCAGCCCGGAAGGCTTCGATCCGGTCCTGTACACCACGGCCGTCACCGCCGACGCCGCAGCAGAAACCCTGTTCAACCGCCTGGTGGACTTCAAGCCCGGCACCACCGAAGTGGTCCCGGCACTGGCCAAGGACCTGCCTGAAATCAGCGCGGACGGCCTGACCTACACCTTCCACCTGCGTGACGACATCAAGTTCCACACCACCGACTACTTCAAACCCACGCGCAACCTGAATGCCGACGATGTGCTTTGGAGCTTCCAGCGCCAGCTGGACCCGAACCACCCGTGGCACAAAAAGTCCGTCGTGGGCTACCCGTACTTCGAAAGCATGGGCTTCAAGGAGCTGCTCAAGAGCGTAGAGAAAACCGACGATCACACCGTCGTCTTTACCCTGACCCGCCCTGAAGCGCCCTTCCTGGCCGACCTGGCCATGGCGTTTTCCTCGATCCACTCCGCCGAATACGCCGACCAGTTGCTCAAGTCCGGCAAGACCGATGACCTGAACGCCAAGCCCATCGGCACCGGGCCGTTTATCTTCACGCGCTACGCCAAGGACGCCCAGGTGCGTTACAAGGCCAACCCGGAGTACTTCCGTGGCAAGCCGCCGGCCGATCCGCTGATCCTGGCGATTACCACCGACAACAACGTGCGCCTGCAAAAGCTCAAGGCCAACGAGTGCCAGATCGCGCTGTATCCGAAACCGGATGACGTGCCGAGCATGCAAGCCGACCCGAACCTGAAGGTCGACGGGCTGGCGGCGATGACCACCAGCTACATCGCCATGAACACCACCCACAAGTACATGAGCGACCCACGGGTACGCCACGCGATCAACATCGCGTTCGACAAAGCCGGCTATACCGACGCCCTGTTCGGCAAAGGCAACGCGGTGGTGGGCACCGGCCCGTATCCACCGACCCTGCTGGGCTTCAACGACAAGTTGAAAAACCCGCCACGGGATCTGGACAAAGCCCGCGCCCTGCTCAAGGAAGCCGGCGTACCGGAAGGCACCGAATTTACCTTGTTTACCCGTAACGGCGGCGGGCCGACCAACCCCAACCCCATGTTGGGTGCCCAGCGCATGCAGGCCGACTTGGCGCAGATTGGCCTGAAGATCAACATCAAGGTCATGGAATGGGGCGAAATGCTCAAGCGCGCCAAAGGTGGCGAGCACGACATGGTGTCGGCCGGCTGGGTCGGCGATAACGGCGACCCGGATAACTTCCTCACGCCGAACCTGAGTTGCGATGCAGCGAAAAACGGCGAAAACTACGCGCGCTGGTGTAACAAGGAGTTTCAGGACTTGATCGACAAGGCCCGTGCCGCCAAGGAACCCGCCACACGCGCGGCGCTCTATGAACAAGCACAGGACGTTTTCGAACAAGACCAACCATGGCTTCCCATGGCGTACCCGAAACTGTTCACCGCCATGCGTAAAAACGTAGAGGGCTACACCCTTAGCCCTCTCGGCACCAATAACTTCGCCACTACCCAGGCGAAGTAAATAAGAAAAACGCTCGGCACCGCCCACCTGGGGGGTGCCGGACCTGCCTAACCGGCTGATTGAGGTACACCACACGATGTTTAGTTTTATTGCCCGCCGACTGGGGTTATTGATCCCCACGTTCTTCGGCATCACGTTGCTCACGTTTGCGTTGATTCGCATGATCCCTGGCGACCCCGTCGAAGTGATGATGGGTGAAAGGCGCGTCGACCCCGAGATGCACGCACAGGCAATGGAACGCCTTGGCCTTAACAAGCCGTTGTATGCGCAATACCTGGACTACGTCGGCAAGCTCGCCCAGGGCGATCTGGGTGAATCCCTGCGCACCCGCACCAGCGTGTGGACCGAGTTCACCGCCCTCTTCCCGGCGACCCTGGAACTGTCCATGGCCGCCCTGTTGTTCGCCGGTATCCTGGGCCTGTTGGCCGGGGTGATCGCGGCCTTGAAGCGAGGATCGCTGTTCGACCACGGGGTGATGGGCATCTCCCTCGCGGGTTATTCGATGCCGATCTTCTGGTGGGGCCTGATCCTGATCATGTTCTTCTCCGTGAGCCTGGGCTGGACCCCGGTGTCCGGGCGGATCGACCTGCTCTACGACATCGAGCCGCGCACCGGCTTCATGCTGATCGACACCCTGCTGGCCGACGAGCCAGACGCCTTCTTCGACGCCCTGCACCACCTGATCTTGCCGGCCATCGTGCTCGGCACCATCCCGCTGGCGGTGATCGCGCGGATGACCCGTTCGTCGATGCTCGAAGTGCTGCGCGAAGACTACATCCGCACCGCCAAGGCCAAGGGCCTGTCGCCGGCGCGCGTGGTATTCGTCCACGGCCTGCGTAACGCGCTGATTCCGGTACTGACCGTGGTTGGCCTGCAAGTCGGCACGCTGTTGGCCGGTGCGGTCCTGACCGAAACCATCTTCTCGTGGCCCGGCATCGGCAAATGGCTGATCGAAGCCATTGGCGCACGGGACTACCCGGTGGTGCAAAACGGCATCTTGTTGATCGCCTGCCTGGTGATCCTGGTGAACTTCGTGGTGGATATCCTCTACGGCTTCGCCAACCCACGCATCCGTCACCAGCGCTGAGATCATGACCATGACCACACCAACTCAAGTGTCAGCAGTCGATCAAAGCCTGCTGTATCCGTCCCCGTACAAAGAATTCTGGCAAGCCTTTTCCAAGAACAAAGGCGCGGTGGCCGGCCTGGCCTTTATGCTGCTGATCGTGTTCTGCGCGCTGTTCGCCCCTTGGGTGGCGCCGCATAACCCCAGCGAGCAATACCGCGACTTCCTACTGACGCCGCCAGCCTGGCTGGAAGGTGGGCAGATCCAATTCCTGCTGGGCACCGACGAACTGGGCCGTGACCTGCTGTCGCGCCTGATCCAGGGCTCGCGCCTGTCGCTGCTGATCGGTTTGTCATCGGTGGTGATGTCGCTGATCCCGGGTATCCTGCTGGGCCTGTTCGCCGGGTTCTTCCCGCGCTTGCTCGGCCCAACCATCATGCGCCTGATGGACATCATGCTGGCCCTGCCGTCGCTGCTGCTGGCCGTGGCCATCGTCGCGATCCTCGGCCCTGGCCTTATCAACACCGTGATCGCCATCGCCATCGTCTCGCTGCCGTCCTATGTGCGCCTGACCCGCGCCGCCGTGATGGGCGAACTGAACCGTGACTACGTGACTGCCGCCCGCCTCGCCGGCGCCGGCCTGCCACGCCTGATGTTCATCACCGTGCTGCCTAACTGCATGGCACCGCTGATCGTGCAGGCCACCCTGAGCTTCTCGTCGGCGATCCTCGACGCAGCCGCCCTGGGCTTCCTCGGCCTGGGCGTACAACCGCCGACGCCTGAGTGGGGCACCATGCTGGCTTCGGCCCGTGACTACATCGAACGCGCCTGGTGGGTGGTGAGCTTGCCTGGTTTGACCATTTTGCTCAGCGTGCTGGCAATCAACTTGATGGGTGACGGCCTGCGCGATGCGCTGGACCCGAAACTCAAGAACGCCGCCTGAGGAGATTCCCATGTCACTGTTAGAAATCAAGAATCTCAATGTGCGCTTCGGCGACAAGACCGCCGTCCCAGTGGTCGATGGCCTCGACATCTCCGTCGACAAAGGCGAAGTCCTGGCGATCGTTGGCGAGTCGGGCTCGGGTAAATCCGTGACCATGATGGCGCTGATGGGCCTGATCGAGCACCCCGGCATCGTCACCGCCGACGCCCTGAACTTCGACGGCAAGGACATGCTCAAGCTGAGCAACCGCCAGCGCCGCCAGATCGTCGGCAAAGACCTGGCGATGGTGTTCCAGGACCCGATGACCGCGCTGAACCCCAGCTACACCGTGGGTTTCCAGATTGAAGAAGTGCTGCGTCTGCACCTGAAAATGTCCGGCAAGCAAGCGCGCAAGCGCGCCATCGAACTGTTGGAAAAAGTGGAAATCCCCGGCGCTGCCAGCCGCATGGATGCCTACCCGCACCAATTGTCTGGTGGTATGAGCCAGCGTGTGGCCATCGCCATGGCGATTGCCGGCGAGCCGAAACTGCTGATCGCCGATGAGCCGACCACGGCACTGGACGTTACGATTCAGGCGCAGATCATGGAACTGCTGCTGGCCCTGCAGAAAGAGCAGAACATGGGCCTGGTGCTGATTACCCACGACCTCGCGGTCGTGGCGGAAACCGCCCAGCGCGTGTGCGTGATGTACGCCGGCCAAGCCGTGGAAGTCGGCCAGGTGCCGCAGTTGTTCGACATCCCAGCGCATCCGTACAGCGAAGCGCTGCTCAAGGCGATCCCCGAGCACAGCCTGGGCGCCACGCGCCTGGCCACGCTGCCGGGTATCGTGCCAGGTCGTTATGACCGTCCGCAGGGTTGCCTGCTGTCGCCACGTTGCCCGTACGTGCAGGAATCCTGCCGTGCCCAACGCCCTGGCCTTGATCCAAAAACCAACAGCCTTGCACGCTGCTTCTACCCCTTGAACCAGGAGGTGGCGTAATGGCCGTCGTTCTTACCGCCCGCGACCTGACCCGTCACTACGAAGTGTCCCGTGGCCTGTTCAAGGGCCATGCGCTGGTCCGTGCACTCAATGGCGTGTCCTTCGAGCTGGAAGCCGGCAAGACCCTGGCCGTAGTGGGCGAGTCGGGCTGCGGCAAGTCCACCCTGGCCCGCGCACTCACGCTGATTGAAGAGCCGTCTTCGGGCTCGCTGAAAATCGCCGGCCAGGAAGTCGCCGGTGCCGACAAGGCCCAGCGCAAGCAATTGCGCAAAGACGTGCAGATGGTGTTCCAGAGCCCCTACGCGTCGCTGAACCCTCGGCAGAAAGTCGGCGACCAACTCGGCGAGCCGCTGTTGATTAACACCAACCTGTCCGCCGCCGAACGCCGCGAAAAAGTGCAGGCGATGATGAAGCAAGTGGGCCTGCGCCCCGAGCATTATCAGCGCTACCCGCACATGTTCTCCGGCGGCCAGCGCCAGCGTATCGCCCTGGCCCGGGCGATGATGCTGCAACCGAAAGTGCTGGTGGCGGATGAACCGACCTCGGCGCTGGACGTGTCGATCCAGGCCCAGGTGCTCAACCTGTTCATGGATTTGCAGCAGGAATTCAACACGGCCTACGTGTTCATCTCCCACAACCTCGCGGTGGTGCAACACGTGGCCGATGACGTGATGGTCATGTACCTCGGCCGTCCGGTGGAAGTCGGCCCCAAGGAAGACATCTACGCGCGCCCGCTGCACCCGTACACCCAGGCGCTGCTGTCGGCCACCCCGACCATCCACCCGGACCCGAACAAGCCGAAGATCAAGATCGTCGGCGAACTGCCCAACCCGCTGAACCCGCCGCCTGGCTGCGCTTTCCACAAGCGTTGCCCGTATGCGACGGCGCGGTGCAGCAGCGAGGAGCCGCAGCTGCGCGCCCTGGATAACCGTCAGGTGGCTTGCCACTACGCGGAGCAATTCGTGGCGTAATCGCGCAACAAAAATGCCCTGGGTGATCAAGCCCAGGGCATGACATGAGTTCTACCGCCCCACCCGTCGGATTGCGCATCAGTCCGGCAGGTGGGGCTTTTTTTCGTCTCGACTCAGGTATCGCTGTCGCCTTCGCTGTCGTCATCCTCTGGCGGTGGCGCTTGTTGGTCGTCGTCATCCTCGGAGCCACCTTGGCCTTTGTCACCGGCTTCTGATTCGCTCTTGGCCAGCTGCAGGTTTTTCGCCGCCACAAACCCAGGCGCCTGGCTTTGCACGGCGCTATTGGCCCATGCGGTGGTGGTACCCAGCGTTAACAGCACCAACACTTTCAGCAACAGCACAACACGTTGAAAGATAGTCATGGTTGGTTTCCGTCCAGTCAGTGAACTACGTGCCCCGGCGTTCGACCGGGACTCCCAATCAAGCTAGTTCCGATCCGGGGTTTGCGCCACTCGGCCGTCAGGTGTCGCCGTCGTCATAGGTTTCGCTGTCTTCCCCTTCGTTGTAGGGGTTTTCCGCATCTTCCTTGGGCGCGGGCTGGGCTTGGGGTTGCCAACTGCCGGAGTTGACCTCCTGCTGCTTGCGCTTGGTGACCGGGCCGGTGTCTTTCCACTGGGGCGTGCCGGCGTCGGCCAGGGCGGGGATGGTGGGGAGCAACAGGCCTGTTAGCAGGACCAGATGGATGGCATGTTTGACACTCGACACAGCGGTCTCCTTCTCAGTCGTTGGGTAAAAACTAGACCCGATGTACGGTTCTCGCCAACCCCAAGCCTGATGAAGACCAAAATGTGGGAGCGGGCTTGCTCGCGAATGCGGTGTGTCATTCACAGCATCTGC
>NZ_JANLGL010000092.1:0-22074 GCF_024655625.1 Pseudomonas sp. 18.1.10 | reverse complement strand
AAATCCTTGTACTGAACGAAATCCCCACTCAAATGGGATAAAAAAACCGGGCTTAAAGCCCGGTTTTTTTATCCCATTGCGGTTATCAGCTGCGATGTGATGCGTTCCATATCGTGCGTTCGCACGGGTATGGTTATTGATGGATAGTCATAATTTTTAAAGCGCAATATGACGTGCTGAAAGTGCTTCCCTGAGGTTATGTCGGTGGCCCACTCTGTGATTTCTGAGAGTGGCATGGCTTTGCGGATGCCGTTGTACTCGTCGATCAAGACTGCCGTGCCTGCTTTTGGGTCTATTCCCACGTAGCGGCGGCCCGCTTCATCAGAAATCTGCACCTTGGCTGAAAAGCCCGCCGCAGCGATTGACATAACTAGCTTATGCAGTCGCTTCGCGTAGCGACTCTTTAAGTTTTTGATGAGCCAGCTGCCTCCAAACATCCAGACAAAGGTTAGACCGATCAGTCCAAACGGCCATAGAGCGTGGCTATTATAAATAATTGCGATTGCTATCCATATTATGATTAGGCTTAAAATATTTCCTAGCCAATGAATAATCGTAATTAAAGAAAGCATAATTAACTCCCGTAAACAATATAATTAATTAGCACATTAACCATGAATGCCATCTCCACCGCTAGGTTTGCTATTGCCCGGCTTTCTACCTGGCATGCCAGACTTAGGTGCCATGTGCTCTAGCTTTCCAGCGAAAACCGAGATGGCCTGCCGTGTACGGTCATTGTCGTCCCGACCTACAGTAGCGGATGCCTGACCACCTACCCAGTTTATGACCTGATCTGGTACGATAAAAATCAGGTTAAAACTGCTATGGATTAAGTTCAAACACATAGAGCAATAAACCGCGACAAAGAATAGAGCGCTGAAAATTCCTGTCATGGAGTCGTACTGAACATTTGCAATGGCTATTCCAAATAGGTTGTTTAGTAGCGTGCCGCCCGCAACCACAATAGCTCCGCCCAAGAAAAATCCGACTACCATCAATGTAGGTCGAAACATGCAATTCAAGAGAAATAGATAACCGTGTGCCGTTCTCTGGCCCATACCGTCACCTTCACCGCCAAGATGGGTAAAAGCCCAAAGCGGTGCTGCAATGATTGCTTCTCCAACGACAACAAGCCAATTAATTGCTGCACCGAACCAAATAATGAAAGGTGTCATTGGTAGGTATATTGATAAAGTCGCGCCAAGCAGAAATAACGCAAATATCGCCATTATAATAAATGGGGACATTGCATCAAGTAAACCTTTACCAGCATCCAATCCTCCTGAGAAGAAATTTACAAACTTTGTCGTTAGCCCCACAGCGCTGTTGCCATCGGTAACTCTTTCCAAAGCTTTTAAACCGCCGTATGTAGCTACGGCAACTTCGGCTGTTCCCATGAGAGTGTCACCAAGGTTCTTCATCTTGATGAGCGGGTTAAGCTGACCGCCTTGCTCTCCATTGAAGTTAACGTCCGTTACCAGTGAAGTTGTTATTTTCTGCATCGGAGCAAAAAGGTGGCTCATCACTTTGCTTGTTTCGGTTCCCTGAGAACCGTTTGCGCCCAAAGGATTTGCATTGGTGTTTGTACTCTTTTGCACCGCGTAGGCGTCCATCGCGCTTTGATAAAGATTGACGATAGCAGGGTCTCCACCCGATGAAGGGCCGTATGAGCCAGCTTTGGCGGCAACGGCATCAGTCAGTTTCGTATTGGCTTGGGCAAATGTTTGATACCAGGCGCCTAGTGACCACCATCCTGCCTCTGTGATGCTCGTGCTCATCTGATTTGCGAGCGCTTCAATATCTCCCTGCTTAGTACCGACGCTTTGGTTAACGGTAATTTCGTAAGCCTGAGCGGCGGACTGAATCACCCCTTCGACATCCGAAATATCTCCAGCACCATTCTTTTTCTGAACAACTTCATTAACGAAGTTGAGAGCTGATTTGGTGATCGTATTTTGCATTGCCACCAAAGCGTCGAGATGCGCCTTACGGATTTGTGAGGTATCAATCGTGGTGGAAAACCAGTTTGTCGATGATGACTGGGCTTCGAGATCCGCATTGATATCGGCTCCACCACATATGAAGCTTTTGTTTTTTAGGGTGAAACCGGAGCTCGTCGGCACCTGCTGGACGTAGCCGCCTTGTGTGACAAGTCCGCCTTGTGCAGCAGCCTCAGCGAGACCGGCGTTTATGCCGTGCATGCAGATATTGGCCTCAAACAGATTATGGGCAAGCTGGAGGGTGCTGGGCATGGCCGGTTGCACCACCATTCCTTTCCCATCTTCAAAGGCACTAATGGCGGCATCTGTACTTAAATTGGCAATACCTATGCCCATAGTAGATGCGGACCAAAGCATAAGCAGTTGCGAAAGAGACCACCCGTTTGCGGTAGGTACTAAAGAAACCAACCCCCACACTATTCGTACAGGTCCCCAGACCGTTGTATTTTGCTTGTCGAACACAGCGCCATCGTGAGCCGTGCGAGTTAACTTCCGAAAGATGATATAGCAGGCCCATAGTGACCCAACGACCAGGAGAGCGCCATTAAGTACTTGAAATATACTGGCTAGAATAGTATCGACGCCGCCAGCTTCGCTGGAGGCAAGAGGGTTGTTAACTACGTCGCCATAGATAGTTGCAAGAGCTTGGCGGGACAAATCGCCAGTTTTTTTGGATGCGGCAGTTATTTCACCAATTGTTGTGCCTTCCGCAAACACAGGCAACACAACAACACAGGAAAAAACAAAGGCAATAAAGGAAAGCAGTCTGGATAGTTTCACTTTTCTGCAGCCTCCGTTTCTGGGAATTCCCGCTTAATTTCCCAGTTGAAGACATGAAGCCACCAATGCTTCCGCTGGTAATAATCTCGTGGTGATTTCCCTGGGTTTCGGAGCAACCAGAGATTGCCATCTGCCGCGAATGCGCACCCAACAATTCCTAACGTCATCACTGCCCAAAACATTTTGTACTTCAGCATAACGAATACGTAAGGCGTTGCGAATGGCCACCCAAATATTAAACCGATGGTTGAGAATAAAACAAAAAAAAGTATCAATCTTTTGGATGTTTTTTGATCCTTTATCAATTGCTCGCGATTTTCCATTCTTGTACCCCAGTATTGGAAACAGGCCGGTATAGATACCTTTATTTTAAGTTTCCTATAGGTCGTTGTACAAGAATATCTAGAATAGATATTTCTATCGTTACTGTGTTTCCGTATAATTGCAATGTACGGAATTTAGATGCTCTAAGAGCGCCGAAATTAAAGGGGTTTATGAGGGCTTAATTTTTATTCTTATTTTGTACTCATGTCATAGTACAAAAAATCGTTAGCAGCCAAAGGCGTAATGCCAAGGGGGGGCAATGACAAAAGGTACAAAACCAGGGCAGTTTTCGCCGGTATCGCTTGAAGCACTGGAGCTGATCGCTAACGCTAAAAAAGACCCTCGCTTGCTACTGGCGTACTTAGGGTTGGCCAGGCATACCACCATGAGGGATTTAGACGGCCGTGGCCCTAATATGCTGACGGGTGCCGGTGCGGAGAAGGTCAGGGTGCTGACAGGCTGTGGAACGCCTATGGCCACAGGCATAGTTAACGCCTTAGCCGGCATGGGGCTGATCAAGAAGCCAGCAGCAGGGTTACCACCCAATCAGGCCCGATGGGCGATGCAGCACCAAGGAACTGTGAATATTCCTCACGCCCTGATAGATGGGATAGGGAATGCGGATGGCATTGGTCGCTTATTGAAAGAAGGGGCCGCTGATGAGGTGGTCGTCTGCGCCGTTATGCTGCTGATTAACTGCTATGTAATGCACGATCTAGAAATGTTCGGCGGAGTTGATTACCAGCAAATATGGCGACATTGGAATCATATAGTCAGCCCAGAGGGTGAAGGGTTTCTGGTGACTGCTGAGCCTACCAACGACACAGCCCGTACAAAATTTATCAGCAAGATAGTCGGTAGCATGGGCGACCAGGTAAACGGCAAGGATGCCAGCCACGTTTTCTGGAAGGCCTTCGATCTGCTGAAAGGTACGGGCCTTTTTTATGAGGTTGTGACCTCCATAAGCATCGACGGTGAGAGGACTCCAATCCGTGTTAATGACTTCCACGCCGTTGGGGCTGATTCATCTCTGCTAGAGGCCGCGTGTGGCCTTGGCGTTGGATTTTACGTGCACAAGGATAACGATCGTTCAGAACCTGAAGGCTGCTGGTTTTATCTGCCATCAGATCCAGAGAAAGTGATCGGTATCTGGCGGCTCAGATTCCGGTGCGCAACACCGGAAACGGCCAGGGGAGTCGAGCTTGACTGGTCCAGAGTCGACGACGCTATCGCTGCTATGTGCGCGAAGGGCGTCCTATACTCTGGTTAAATACTAGGTAAGTGACATATAGGTAGGATGAAGATACACGTAGAATGACTCATATAAGTAAGGAAGACATATAAAAGTCAGAAAGACTAGATACAAGTCAGAATGAGCTGCACAGAGCGTAAAAATCAAGGGCGGGTAATCAGTGCAGGGCTAAGCATAGGTTTGTGTACTGTCAGCAAGAGTTGGGAAACTGGGTAGCCTTTTGCCAAAAAGCTGCGGCGGCTGCCCCAATTTCCCAAAAAACGTATTTATTTCGGGAGTTCACACGCTATCCGTTACCCACTTGATATTCCCAGGTGAGACGCCCCGAAGCAGAGGCTCAAGCCAACCCGCAGGTTCCGCGCCTTTCAGAAAATACTGAGGATGATGGCCCCACGCTTCTTCGCGCTCTAGGGGCTTGAAGAAGTTATACGCCTTGAAGTTAACATCTTCGTTTTTATTGAGATAACCCACGAAATCCTTGAGGTTTCCCTGACCGCCCGCACCCATGCCATCACCGAGATAGAAGCGAGTTGAGCTGTAACCGGCTTCTATGTGCGCGTCCCCGTCTTTAATGCGAAAGATCAAGAGCGTTCCATCATGTCGCCCTGAGCTACCGTCGGCAGCCTTTTCCTGACAGATGCGTACAAGCTTGATGGTAATGGGAAGGACCCCCTTTGCAGGCTCGATGAATTCAGTATATGAGCCACCAATTTCGGGATAAGGGAACATTGAACCCGCACCGTTGAGGAGCCAGGAGGTGCTGCAGCTAAAACGTTTGGCGAGCTTCTCGGCCATCTCGAAGGATAAGGCTAGGCGACCATCTATGATGTCCATCAGTGGCGCTGGCGATACTTCTCCCAGGGCCTGCGCTAGATGCGGAACATCGTGGCGTTCACCCCAAGCAAACACATCATCTTCGCGTAGGCGATCAAACAATTGCTCTAGGCGCTTACCTGTCTGGCGTTGCCAGGTTTCCCGCCTCGGTGCAGGCTCAGGTTGAGGCTGATGAAGCGATTCAATATACCGAGCGAGTGCATAACGAGTTTCTCCTTCAAGAGAGCGCTCATGCTTGTTAGCCGCACGGACCAGCTGTTGGTGCAGATCGTCAGGAAAGTCGCGGATCGAAAGTCTAGCCATTTACCACCTCGTCGGCATTATGAGGTCATTTTGCCTTCTTTGAGGTCATAATGTCGGCATAATGACTTATTTTGTCAAGGTCGAAAGCGACTCGTACGGGAAGGTAAACAAGTGAACACTCATTATTGCCAATGTCAGGACACCAACGTTGGGTACGTACCCACAGAAGGCCTTTCAGTCACTTGGAAGGCCCCCTACAGGGCATCACTATGACCGAAAGCACGTTTCTAGCCGCTTTGCCGGCCGACCACACTATGGGGTCTATGTCGAAAACGATATGGACGCACGTCGACTGCTTTATTTGGTCGAAAAAGTTGGAGATGAAAAGATCCACTGGGAGCGCATCGCGAGCATGATATTGACCGTTTTGTGCAAGTTTCAAACCCAGCAAACTGAAATGAATCTGCCGAAAATCGCATCCGAAACTCAGATCGCCCAGTACATCAGTTCTCGGTGGAAGGCATGGCCGTGCAGATAAAACTAAGAAAAGTGCTTTTTTTGAAAAAAATCACTTTTTTTAGATGGGGGAGGGAGACCTTTCTGACTCTGAGGGGAGGCTTCTAAATCTCCCTACTGGGAGACAGGTGCTTCTCCGTCCAGGAGACAGTGTCGACTCCCAAAACATACCCACCGTTAAGAACATTTATTCGTTAAGCACATTCAGCCAATCGAGACACAGTAAACCTACCAAGGAGGCTGACACAGGCGTCTCCCCCCCTGACGTTGTCAGCCTTATTTTGAGCCAGCATACTCTCGCCATCGATAAATAATGGGGGGCACGGAGATGACTACAGCAAAAGCCAAGAAACCAATAGCAGCGGAAAACAAGGCCATCGAACAGCGGTGGGGTAAGGATCTAGTAGCCGCCGGGTGGACTGCTATTCCCAATGTCCTTTTTGAGTGCTCGCAACAGCTGGGGCTCAAACACCTGGACGTGGTAATCATCCTGCACCTGGCTGGTTACTGGTGGCATGCAGGCAACGATCCGTTCCCGACCAAGGAAACCTTGGCCAAAAAGATTGGTGTAACTCCTCGAACAATTCAGCGTTCCATCGCGGAGCTTGAGAAAAAAGAGTACATCACCCGCCATGCCCGAACGTCGAAGCTAGGTGGCAACCTGGCAAACAGCTACTCATTCGAAGGCATCATCAAGGCGGCAACGCCCTTTGCCAAGGTTATGGTGGATGCCCGTGAAAAACAAAAGGCTACCGGTGACGGCCGTGCAAAGCCTAAAAAGCCAATCGCTTTGGAATTGGTCAAATAAGACGATTCTGTCGTCGAGCGCTAAGGAAGTACGACGATGAAAAAAACCGCTACCCAGTGGGGGGATGAGAGCTTAGCGGAAGCTTTTCATGAACTGATGAACGTAGTCATTAACATGCGAAATGCAGGCGTATCGCTAAATCAGGTTCAGCATGCTCCGGAGTTCACCTACCTGATGACTCCAAAGCAATTTGATCGAATCAAGAGAATCTGCCGCGAAAAGCATTGGCCAGTACCCAATCGCCGGGGGATTCTGATTGACCTTCAAGCTGTGGCTCATCCTTTGGATGCTCGCGAAAGTAAGGACAACTGCACACCAGTTGAAGCTTTGGAGATCCTGGCAAACGCTTATTGCGCATACAGCCAAGTAGGGCTGAACAAGCCTAAGAATGCCCAAGGCATCCTCTTCAATACGGGCAGGAAGGTCAGAGTAGGTAACGGCAGCTATTACGCCTTGGCGGTCGTAAAAGTATGTAATGCGGGGGGTATAACGTACTTGGCCCCAGTCACCGCCTATCACGCGACTGAGGCCAAGATCCGAAATATTAGCTGACTACGAGGAAGGACGGCCTCGAAGACAAGTCTCCTGCACTGAAGCAGAACAACCCATACGTCTTGCGATTTCCCTTCATATGACCATGGCTAGCCAGGTCTTCGCAGCTCCGCCGACAAATTTTCTGCTGTCTGCGTAGTCAAGGTTAATGGTAAGCACCCTACCCACAAAATGCAATCATTTACCCCCCCCTGCGGTACCTAATGCCTCCCCCCGAGCGACAAAATGCTATCAATTCAGCATGTCTCGGCGCCGCCAGATCACCCGACGCTTTCGCGCCATGCTTTGTGGATGACCTCATAGAGGCCGTCTATCTCCGCCAGCGCCCTGCGCGCGCACCAGGTCAAGCACCATGCGTTGAAGCGCTGGCTCAGGAAGGCTCGTCACGGCGCGCAAGCCGGCGTCAAATCAGGGTTCAAAAGGGGCCAAGGTTTGGCTATGCGATGCCTAGATAACTGTACATACGTACAGCTTTACTATAATTTCATCACTGCCCGGGCACGGACCGATGGTAAAAAATGTATCGCCCGGGCTCTGGTCAGCCGACAAAAATCACCCTAACTATTTTATATTCTATTGATTTATAAGGTTTTTTAGGGTTTTGGCTGTCAAAGCGGCGCGCATTCTACGGCCCGCCGGTCGAAAAAATCAAATGGTTTTACTTGTAATCGCTTGCACAATTTATCAAAACTGATAACCTCCGCCAGACCCGACATCGTAAATAATGATTATCCACAAATTATTCGATTGAATTTGCATATCAAAGCCCCGAGAGACATAACCTCCCCTGCGTTGGAGGACTACCGAAATGAGCCAAAATATATTCGAGCTGTTCACGGCTGATCCCGTGCAATACAACATGAAGCATCTGAAAGTGCAGCTGTTCGCGGCGTTGATCAAGTTGATACGCGAAAAACAATGGACTCAGTCAGAGGCTGCCCTGGAACTGAACGTCAGCCCGCCAAGAATGAGTAACCTGTTCAAAGGTCACTTAGAGAAATTTTCCATCGACGCGCTGATCGAAATGTTAGTGCGCATCGGCTATAAGCTGGATGTGGATTTCGACCCCGATAATCGGCAGCAACCGCTGACGATGAACGTAAAAAAGGCGACGCTGTGAAGCGTCGCCTTCTGAATAGATCGCCTGGCCGCGCTCTATTTTCCCGCCTGCTATTCATCACCCGCTTTGATCGCAGCTATCAAAGCCTTCAAGCGTTTTTCCACGGTTGACATCAACTGCCTGTCTACGCCGTTTGTCGTCTTCTCTGCCACGTACAACACGTATATAACGCCCTTCACACCCGTGTAGTACACGCATCGCCATGCCGGCCGACCGTTTTCCTTGAGTTCGTACACGTTGGGGCCCAAGGCTTTCAAAGGGCTGACGGTACAAGCTGGCTCCATGTTGTTGCTGAGCAAAGTCAGACTAGTCACAAATCTGCTCTGTTCTCTTTCTGGTGTTGCCCCCATGTCCTTTCCTACTGCCTTTGCAGGGTAGAGTTTGACGATGCGAGGGGAATTACTTGCGGTGTCGGTGTTTTCGTTTTTGTGGGGGGGCATGGGATACCTCATAGTTGTGGGGAGTCGGTCTAGAACTAGTCATTTTTCAATACCTTTAAGGTTTGGGTTAACTGGCACAGTCGAAAGGCTAATAGCTTCCACAGCTGAGGGTTAAGCACCGTCGTCGTAGACGGTACTATGCCAGTGCGGCTACATTATCAGAATTGATAAGAATCACCAACTGTTTCTACGCTGCTACGGCTTTTATTTAATTGACGTCAAATTATTTGTCTGATTGTTGTCCGCGCGACATTGATCGCAGTTCGCTGAGCGCGGCAGATAGACATATAAACCCTCGGGAACGGCCGTTACTGCGGCGAAGATCCTTCGCCCGACCTATCGCGCTGGAATAGGTCCTGGTTGCCTATCTAGCAAAAACTTCGTCGGGGTTGTTGCGCCAGGTTTTGCTCCTTAGGCAATCTGAAATGACCGGCCAACTATAAGAGCCGGATAAGGAGCAATTGCATGACCGACGACCTGATTTTTCTCAAAGCGGCCGCTTTCCTGACCCTGGCGTTTTTGGTGTTCATGGCCTGGCGAGCCCACCGTAAGGAACCGGAGGCTTGGCCCCCAGGCGGCAACTACTGACCACTTGCCCAGGACGGGCGCATTAGGAACCCCCACCGGATCCGGTGCGGTTTGCGTTTACCAATGGCGGACGGTGTTCACGACCGCACATCCGCCGAAAAAGAAGCCGAGGAAAGGGGCGAAAAGGGGGGGGGTAACCTGACTACCAATAACGAGGTTTATGGTAACCGGGCCAGCTTCAGGTTGGCTGGCAGTAGGCCTGTGCGCAGGTTCCTCGGTTAGCTGAGCATTGGTGTGACTCAGAGCGCGGCGCTGGTGACAGGAGCTATCTCAGCGCTGGCTATCGAAATTCGGATCGGGCTGCGTTGGCGTAAACACGTTTGTAAACGCCTTGGAGAAGGGCCAACTAGCCAGCAGCTGGAGGTGCTAGCCGAAAATCTTCTGGAGCGTAATTTGGGCCTGTGATCCTGCAGGAACCGAAAGATGGCGCACTTCGAATAGTTGACATAGTTGTCACCTTTCTTGCTATTATTAGCTTGTCGGCACGTACTGGAACCTTGAGAAAGGGGTGTCGATCCGGAGGCTGAAATGCCTCTCCGAGCCTAGGCTGGATAAGCGTGTTATGCGTGAAAAGGTAGACCTTTAACGAGATTCACAAAGAGCCCTCGACGCGCAAGCGCCGGGGGCTTTTTGCTTCATAGCGTTATCCCTTTGGCCCGCTGGCCAAGAACCCACGAGAGGTTCTGCTTTTTTCCCTTTGGAAGGCTTGACCAGCCCCACTGATCCACGGGATAGGCCGTTATCATCATGATCTTAAGCGTGTTTTCGGTGTTTTCAGGCTTGGTGATATTGAAAATCAGCGCGTAGTCGTACAAATCCATCGCGAAATATCGACGCTGTCTTTTTTGATCGATATGCATCGTGACATGGGCATCGAGCATGCGCTTCAGCGCCCAGGGCTGAAGCTCTTTGCTGGCTTCCCAGCGCGAAGGAGAGAAATTCCGGCGCTCGCCCCTATTAAAAATCAGCTTCCCATCGCCTTTTTCGTCCGTAAAACAGTGAAAACCGAAGGTAAAGTGAATTGTAATGTCGACGTCATCGATCCGAAACACGTGCGAAAATGGCTGAAGGTG
The DNA here is from genome assembly GCF_024655625.1 of Pseudomonas sp. 18.1.10. Lineage (NCBI taxonomy): Bacteria > Pseudomonadati > Pseudomonadota > Gammaproteobacteria > Pseudomonadales > Pseudomonadaceae > Pseudomonas > Pseudomonas sp. 18.1.10. The sequence continues at coordinate 11,544 of NZ_JANLGL010000092.1, read as the reverse complement.
CGACATGCTGTAAACACGTCCATTGTTATCGATATCCGTCCAGCTCATCGCGACCGCTCGTGCGTTATAAGTCAAGCATTGTACATCGGGTTTTGGGCGTTCCATTTGTGTTCCTGAAAATCACTGAATGTTGACCCATGCTGCTGTCACGACAGACGTGCCACGAGCCCCAGCGATGATTTTCAGGCAAAAAAAATGGCCCCCTTGGGCCGACTTTCCCATTCAGCTTTTTAAGACCCAGGTCACGTTCGAGCGCGATCGCTAACAGCACCTCAGACGTGTCACCAGCCTTTATCAGGCGCGTGAGCATGTTGCCGCTGACCTCGTTCCAGAACTCTGACTGAATCTAGAAATGCCCAGACCGGGTAAAGTCCAAGTCATAATCGGTGCTGCGTTATTAATCCCAACGCTCACTCCCCACGTCCCGGCAGGAAGCTTTTTTGCTCAATTGGGCAAAAATTTCCGGCGGCTGTTTGCTACAGCTGGACGACCTATTCCCAAATTGGGACTGCTCCCGCCGCTGATGCAGATGCGATACCTATATGTGATAATGTCCTTTATCACATATATAAAGGATTCATCCGATGGCCCGAGCAAAGCCTCCTGCACCTGCGGCTGCAAAATTGGAACTGTCTGCTCGAGAAATCGAATGGGCTATCAAACGTATCGACGAGAGGATCGTCGAGTTGGAAAATTTCGACATCAGAACGGTGATCAGGTCGACCCCGGAGCTGAATGCCCTGTCAGCATCCATCGCAGGAACGCTAGAGCGCGCGTTTGGTGAAAATACATCCGCCTATCAGCGCTATTCGGTAGCTACGAAGCTGCAGCACGTTGCGATGACTTTCTCGATAGATGGGCGCTCTCAGCACGTCGACTATCAAACGCCGACACAACAGAATATTGCTCGCTCAATCGCTTTGCTAAAGACAGCGCAAAGCTCATTGAAGGACGACTTGGAATACCTTCAGGAGAACTCAGAGCCTGAGCAGCCTGCCATTGTGCCGTCTACGTATTCACGCCGGGTTTTTGTAGTGCATGGCCATGATGAAGGCGCGCGGGAAACTGTCGCACGCTTTCTGATGCAGCTAGCCTTCGAGCCGATCATCTTGCATGAGCAAGCTAATCGGGGTGGTACGGTCATGGAGAAAATCGAAACGTATGGGGACGTGGGTTTTGCCGTGGTGCTGCTGACGCCAGACGATGAGGGCAGCGTCAAAGGTGGCAAACCAGAGCCAAGAGTCCGGCAGAACGTCTTGCTCGAGTTGGGTTATTTCCTCGGCCGTCTGGGTCGCGACAAAGTGTGCGCGCTGAAGCGCGGCACTGTGGAGATTCCCAGTGATTTCGCCGGCGTCGTGTGGGAGTCCATGGACGGCAATGGTTGGAAGCAAGCCTTGAGCCGTGAACTCGAAGCCGCCGGGCATGTTATCGACTGGAATAAGGTGATGCGGGCGTGAGCCAGCCGCTTGCTCTGCCTTCTTCAGGAATTACTCTACCGGCCATTGTGACAGGCGAACGGGCGCAACTGCGCTTTATAGAGTTCTTCAGCGCAGCCATCCGCAATCCGAATACACGGCGGGCCTATGCGCGGGCGGCCAACGAATTTCTGGGCTGGTGCCAGGCCATGGGGGTGTCCGATCTGGTCGCAGTGGGCCCATTGCATGTGGCGACTTGGATCGAGCGACAGACACAAATTTTGGCCGCGCCTTCGGTCAAACAACGCCTGGCGGCGATTCGGCATCTGTTTGATTGGCTGGTGGTGGGGCAGGTCGTGCCCCATAATCCCGCCGCCTCCGTACGCGGGCCCAGTCATACAGCGCGTACAGGCAAAACCCCTGTATTAGATCCCTATGAGGCACGGGAGCTGCTGGACAGTATTGATATCAGCACGCCGGCAGGTTTGCGGGATCGGGCGCTGATTGCGTTGATGGTGTTTTCTTTTGCCCGTGTAGGTGCAGCGCTGAGCATGAAGATCGAGGACGTTTACACGCAAAATCGACGGCTCTGGGTGCGACTGCGGGAGAAAGGCGGCAAACAGCACGCGATGCCCTGCCATCATCTTTTAGAGGAATACCTGCACGCGTACTTGGTTCAGACGGGAATCGAGGCGGATCTAAAAGGCCCGCTGTTCCGTACAATTGGACGCGGTACCGGACAATTGAGTGCTACGGCCCTACCACAGGCCAATGCGCATGCCATGGTGCGCCGGCGAGCACTGGCCGCAGGTATTAAAACGCAGATCGGCAATCACAGCTTTCGGGCTACCGGGATCACCGCCTATTTGAAAAGCGGCGGCAGCCTGGAGAACGCGGCGGCGATGGCCAACCATGCCTCTACTCGCACTACCCAGCTTTATGACCGGCGCCGCGACGAAATCAGCTTGGATGAGGTGGAGCGGATCAGGGTCTGATCCAATTGGTCATAGCAATAAAAATGCGTCGACAACCCGCTTTAACAAACCTGAAATTGGTAGAACTCACCGTATCCGTCATGCTCGTACCGGTCAGCTTACCGCGCAACGGTAGCGGTAACTTCCTGCCCGCCAAATGATGCTCTGAGCTTTCCAGGTACTGGTGAATGCACCCGGCTGCGACCGGGTGCAACGGCGGGTACCTTACTTTCCCGCCCTTGTCGTGAACCTTCAGGTGCTGGACCCTCGGCGATCCTGAATGTCGCTCACCTGCAGCTGCGCTTCTTCACGGCGCAGCCCGTGATAGAGAGGCACAGTTAATATCGCCCGGTCGCGCTACCCTCGTTGTTTCATCCGGCCCGTCGAGCAGTGCTTTCGCCCATCTATCTAGCCGAACACCTCCACTAGGAGTCTTAGGTTATGCACGAGTTTTCTGCAAGTTATACACGTTGCGTAAAAGAAATAACTTATGTAAGTTATGTTTAGTTGTCTATCTAGAGGAGCGGAGCAGCATGATTTTGCTATTGGGCGGGGAAAAAGGGGGCAGTGGGAAGTCCTGCTTGGCTCAAAACTTAGCTGTCTGGATCAAGGCCCGCGGTGGTGACGTTTTGCTGCTTGATGCAGATCCTCAAGGCACGACGGCTGATTGGGCTGCTGAACGGAATGACCAGGGCGACCTCCCGCCGATACCGGTTGTGCAAGCTCATGGAAACATTCGTCAAACCCTGCTCGATCTGCGCGGCAGATATAGACAAATTGTAGTGGATGCAGGTGGGGCAGACTCAGAAGCACTGCGATCGGCAATGACGGTAGCGACTCATATGCTCATCCCATTTCGACCCAAGCGGAGAGACCTGAAGACGCTTCCTAAGGTTGAAAACCTGGCGCGGTTGGCCATCGCAGTTAATCCTGATCTGACGATACGGGCCGTTATCACGCAATGCCCGGCGTTGCCAAGTCAAGTCCAAAGAATTCTGGACGCAAAAGACGCTTGCTTGTCCTTCGAAATCATCCCTTTGAATGCCATCACCACTGCGCGAAACGTTTACGACGACGCAGATGAAGATGGGTGTTCCGTATTGGAGAGTGGGTCTGACCCTCGGGCCAAAGAGGAAATTGAATCCCTAGCGACTGAGCTATGGGGGAGCACAAAATGGGCTTAAAAAATCTTTCTCGGCCGTCCCGGATGAATGAGAACGCTCCTGAAATGAGTGTCGAAGCTGCTGCGCAAGCATTCATAGCTGATGCGCCAGTGGGTGCTAACCCTGAACCAAAACGCCGACGTAAGAAGACTTCTTCAACGTTTGTACGAACGACGTTCTCGCTCTCAAAAGATGTGAACCGCCAAATCGACAAGATTTCGCTTACCCCTAGGAATTTTCGAGCTACGCGTTCAGATGTGATTCGTGCGGGTATTGTTGCATTGCAGAACCTGGATAAGGCTGAGTTGCTGGAGCTGCTTGAGCGTGCGAGTAGAGCCGAACCCATCGAGGAACTTACGCAAGAGGAGTAACGTGTTTAAGTTAATTCACTTACGTAACACAAATAAGTTACTTCACTTGCTTAGCGTACGTAAGTTGCTTACCGGGTTTGATTATTTTCACAGAGCCCTTGTTTTTATTGGGCTGCAGCGCTAATCAGGGATGATCGACGATTCAAAAAGGCCGAGAAAATCCGGCCTTTTTTTATGCCTGGTAAAAAAATTTTGATACCGGAATTCTAGTGATTACGAGTCATAAAAATGGGTCTTTAGGATCTTGACGTATAACGGTTAAACCAATATTCTTGGCCTGGAGTTTAACCGTTTAACCTGGATACCCATGAGTACGAGCGCGCCATCTTCCATCATGGCCACGAAAGTGGAAGAGTCGATAAAGCGACGTTTTGACGCCGCTATGAGGGCTCGTGGGACAACCACGTCTGCGATGCTCCGTGAAGCGATCTATAGGTATCTAAACGAGTTGGATGCAGGTGAAGAACATCCGCAATTTAGGTTGGAGTTAGACCGTGCGGTAGGGCGAGGGAAATGAACATGGAGACACTGGTGGTGTAAACCAGATTACAGAAACCAGAAAGCCCGGCTGGTAACCGGGCTTTCTGGACAAACGCGAACAGGCTGCTCTTTCGACGGGGCTGAAACCTGTTCACATACAAGGTGAGCTGATTATGGCTAGCACCGCGGCTTCTTGCAAGTTGCAAAATGCTATCCGTAAGAGGTTTGCCGCCGAGCGGCGGGGAAAATGGATTCCACCTCAAAAAAGCAAGGTACGTTCGTCCAGCTGGACGATAGACTGCAATGCCTGCCAACTGCCGGGGCATACACGCCTTCGGCGCATTTCTCCGAGGATGGTACGGCATTTAACCGCATCGTCATCGAGGCACCCTATCTCGCACGCTGCAGCGATAACAAGACTGCAACGCTGGTACGTCCACGCGACTACGCGATCCGTTACCCCTATATGCAGATCAATCGTCGTGGGATGGTGTCCTGGCTGATCTTCGATCTCGATCACACCAACTCTCTTGCCTGGGATGACGAAGGCCTTCCTCCGCCGAATCTGGTCGTGCGTAACAGGAACAACGGCCACTCGCATCTGTTCTATGCCATTCCTCCAGTCTGTACGACCGAAAATGCCCGCGACAAGCCGATTCAGTACATGAAAGCGGTTTACGCAGCATTTGCGCTGCGCTTAAAGGCTGACCCGGATTACAACAGCGGGCCAGTCGCTAAGACGCCAGGGCATCCGTGGTGGTCGACCTCTGAGCTGCATAACCATGTCTATGAACTGGGTGAACTCGCCGATTATGTGGAGCTGCAGGTGTCGCCCTGGAAAACGGGGCCCGAGTTGGAAGATCTGCCCCATTCCAGGCACTGCGTTCTATTTGAGCAGCTACGTTATTTCGCTTACAGCATCGTCAACCAAGAGCGCGAACGCGGAACCCTGGCCTCGTTCTCGCGGCGACTTGAAGCGTTTGCACATAATCACAACAAATTTGCTCGGAACGGCTTTTCCGAGGATTTGATGCTGTCTTCAGTGAGGGCAACAGTCAGGTCAGTAGCCAGGTGGACGTGGACGCGCTACCAAGGCAGCACCAGGTGCTGTCGAGGTGCAATGGCCTTGGACAAGTCGTTACCACTGGCAGAGCGGCAGAGCCTGGCCGCCAAGCGCACTCACGAGCTGCGACACAGGTCGACCGAGTCGAAAATCCGCGCAGCGTGTCGAGGACTCCAGGAACGCGGGGAAAAGCTCACCCAGGTGGCTATAGCCATCCTCGCAGGCGTTTCTCGGCAAACGGTGGCCAACTATGGCCATGTATTGAATGAAGTCACCCGGCCGCAGACCATTTCGGTCCTGGTGGCCACTTCCGTGTCAAAGACGTTTTCCCCAAGTTCTACCGGCGATCAAGGCTCGACACCCTCGCATGGCATAGCTCTGACGGATGTTACATATGGTGTACATCAGGTAACAGCCCCCGCTGGGGGCGCTCTTGATCTTGTTGCTTCGAGCTCTCAAAGTGAGGATTCTTCATAGTGCCGGGGAGTGCTGTACTGATGGCTTGGTTCATGCGTACTGCCATTGCTGCTGTGCTGTCAGGTCCAGCATTGGTCTGTAGTCAGGATCGTCTGTCCGACAGCCTTTAGATGCGCCTTCCGTTGAAATGTGTGGGGTATAGATGTGCTGGCTCGCCCAGATTTCAATACAGAGCGTCCGAGTTCACGGTGGTTGTTACTGGATTGGTTGTTTACACGTTTGGTCGTTGTTTGAATTGGCCAAGATCTAGTGCGAGTGTTTCGCTGCGGTCAAGACGTTGTGTGCTGGTATGAGCACCGACGCAAGCGCGTTGGTTGACACCGGCATGCTGGAGTTGCAGCGCAAACGTAGGAGAGTTTCTGCACGCATCGTAAATGTCAGCAAACTACTGTTTTTTGCCTGGCCGCGGGCTTCCTTTGTAAGGGATACAGGCTATTACGGTGTGATTCCGGCGTTCTGTTGAAGCTCTTATCCACCCATTGTGTGGCTGCTGGACGTGCACCATTAGCGTCTAGCTGACTGTTCTACAGGCAAAAAGAAACCCCCTGGTGCGCAGTATGGGCCGGAGCCCATCCGAGGCGTGGAGGTTATGGTTGTGATCAATCCTACGCAGAGGCTTAAAAAGCGTCAATTAAGGATTGGGTTTTGGCAGCAACGGAATCGCAACGCATTTAAGCTCAGAGCCTCCCTGAAACCAGCGTGTTGCAAGAGACGTCGTATATCACCGACATTTTCTATCTATACGGCGGGTTTTCCGCGACTCACTGAGCTTGAAGAGCTCGACTTTTCCCCTGAAAAGTCTGTGTCTGCCAATTTTTGAAGTGGTTTTTGACTTTCTAGGTTTTTGTAGGGGGATAATTACGCGGTGCCCTTACCCTTGAGCATCGTCGTATATCGCCGACATTTCTGTTCGGGGAGCCTACAGAATTCGGAAAAAATCGTACGCTAAGGTATTGGGCTCTAGTCCCGATCAGGCCTGGCCACCTCCACCCGTATGGCTTCAAAAGACCTAGAGGCCATGGTCTACAATGAATTGCTGAGCGTTTTGGCAACCAATGTGTAGTCCCGAAAGGTATTCCCCACGACATGGCCGATATCGAGAACCCCTCTGAACAGATTGAAGTACGTATTACTGAGTTGAAAGCGCAGTATCAGCAGTTGCAGGACGATTACGACGATGAAGTTCTGTTGTGCACGGGTTTGCTGCGCGCCTTGGTAAAAGCAGACTATGGTTTCTGTGAAACGTTGGTGAGGCACGCCGACTGCTCGGCTGAACGCAAAGCCGACGCACTGAGATACATCGCCGATGCGCGTGCTGGATATGGCTGAGCGGACTGTTGCGCTTACCGATGCTAGAGGTCCTCGCGTGTGTGCCACAGACGCAGCAGGTAGATAGTCGAATCCACTATCTCGTAGCGCATTTCGTAATGGCCTACCTAGATTCGGCGAACATCCCGTGGTTCAAACTCCTCCAGTCGTTCGCCAATTCGTGGGTTGGCCAGCAGCGTGGTCGGGGCAACGGTTCGTGCGGCAGCAGGCTGATTTACCGCTGCTAGAAATTCATATAGCCGGGCAATGTCGGAAAGCGCCTTGCTTGTCCACTTCAATTCCATCAGCGCGGCACCGGCAACGGAGCATCGGTACTGATGAGGCTATCCGCCCAAGCCTGGACAGCTTGGTGGTCAATCACACGACCTGCGTCAACGTCGGCCAAGGCTTCACGGGTCAGGCGGCTACGCTCTTCTTCCTGGTCCAGGCGGACAGAGCTTGTTTGACGATCCAGTTCTTGGAGCGCTCCATGCGCACAACCATCAAATCGACCTTTTCTGCAAGTTGCACAGGAACGTGAGCCGTGACGGATCGGGTTTTTGCGGTGGTTGCCATGACAGGGTTGCTCCCGAGTTAATTTTTATTGAATTTGATGTCGCCAGAACCCGCAACAGAATGGTCGCGAATCGGTGGGTTGCCACGGATCACAATGTCGCCAGAGCCAGCGACCATTAGTTTTGCGGATTTAGCCACCAGCTCACTGGCGTCCACATCACCAGATCCAGCCACCTCCGCGTCAAGGACATTCACCTTTCGGTATCGCGCTGTGCAGGCGATAGCCGGAATCCTTCCCCCTTTAATGATATGGCCATTGCTCGGAGCGCGTATGTGCAGATCTTGTGTCCTGGAGCGGGAAGCGGTGTTTGCACTACTCGGTATCGCGTCGCGCAGCGATGGCCGGAATCCTTTCTCCATTCATGAGATAGCCATGGCGAACCGTGCATCGATCTATACCACGCAGCGTGATGAGGTCGAGCGGATTCGTCTTTAACCTGATGAAATTGCGATGCCGAATAAGTGTGGCTTCTTTAAAGCCTGTTGACCAAGGGGACGAAAAAAAATTTAGCCTATAGGTACTCTTAATCGAAAAGGCTCATTCTCGAAGCTCGCAAAGCCGTCAATACCTTGTATTTAAGGGCCTTAGACGCTCATAGCCAAGCTAATACGTCATAACTCAAACTTAGTTAGTATATAGGCTCTCTTTAGGTATGACTTGGTGCAGGAATTTCGAGGGTATTGCGAGACGTACTTCATGTAGATACCATCGCATCAAGCCAACTAGGAGTTTCGCAAATGTGCAAACTAGAGATAACCGTCAAAGCAAACTTCACAAGCAAAATTAATCTGGGTAATGCCGCTCGTCGGATTGTTTTATATTTGGTGATAGGTATGGGTGTTCTGTATCAGCAGACTGTTCTTGACGTGAACGGTATTAAACCTCCCGAAAACATTGGTCCGTATTCTATTGTTTCGAAGAAATAATTGGCTGCCAATGTGCTTTAATGCTTCATTAAGTTAGATATGAAGTTGTCGGTTGTTAATGTAGTATATTGACTTTTGCAAATCCGCAATATATTATTTTTTAAGTAAGCAAATAACGCGACGTTAATTCATACCGAATGACTACAGAGGAGTGCGCTTATGACATTAACTAACGAGGTGTAATTATTATGTCGAAGAAGAATAAAAAATCAAAAGTAAATCTTTATATTGTTATAGGTGTTTCGCTCCTGCTGAACGGAGACACTCCTCAACCGCCTGTACATGCTGGTGATAGCCCTTCTTATAGGGTGTGCATAGGCTTCGGTGGAGGTGCTAAACCCTGATAGCCATTCCGTCACGCTTACATCATAACTACCACGACCGCCAGGTCGTGCTGTTGTTTCTGGGCTTCTCGATGTCAACTCGGTGTTTGATTGTCCCCATGAACCAGGCACGTGCACTGCGAGGTCCTTCACGGTATCAATTTTCCGATTGCATTAATTGCATTGACAACGCTTTGTAGCGTTCAACAATCGCTTTCACAGCACTGCTTTTTTCAATCCTCAACGTATGTCGATCATTATTCGCTGTCGTCATCAGATGATGCCAATGAAAGATTGATTTTTCATCATTTCCGGCTTCTTTATAAAGCTTCTCGGAAGCGAGTGCGAAGACGGTATCTATTAAGTCCTCTGCCAATTCGAGATTTTGTAACTGCTCATTTGATTTGTTTATATCTATCACGACAATTTTACCTTTGTCTTAAATTTTTTTTGTTCCTTTTTTTCATACGGATGATGATCCCCTCAACCATTTTAGCAGTAATGCTTCTATCATTACTCTGTCTTTCGTTATGGTATTGCATTTCCTCGCGTCAAACGTCCGTAGATTTTTCATTTTTGTTGAAATCGATTTTTCTCCCTGATTGTATCTGGATGTCATTTTTCGTGGTGCCGAGCTGATCGTAAATGGTTTTCGGAATGTCTTTTCCAGGTTCACCGATTATTGTCACTAAACACGCTTTTCGAAGCAGGACAGGGTAGGGTTTGTGCTACCGCCATAAATGGCGTCCTCACAACCGGCCCCGCTGCAGTCGTTTCACTCCCTTGCGCTGCCTACCTCCCTGCTCAGGGCAAGCCCCGAGACCCCTAAGCTAATTTTTGTGAGCCTGCTTTGGTAGCCCGAAAGCGGCTATTTACACGGCACTATTGCGATAGGCAGTCCCACACCTTAACGCTACGCTATACTTGTATAGCAATCATTTGGAGGGTCCCATGTTAGCTATCCGTCTTGCCCCGGAAATAGAGGAGCGCCTAGAAGCATTGGCTGCTCGTACAGGACGCACTAAGACCTTCTATGCCCGTGAGGCCATCCTCGAGCACATTGATGACCTAGAGGATCTGTACCTGGCTGAGCAGCGATTGGGAGAGGTGCGTGAGAACCGTAGCAAAACGATTTCACTTCAAGACGTGATTAAGTCCTATGACCTGGCGGATTGAATTTGATCCGGCAGCGGAAAAGGAACTGAAAGAACTTGGGGACGATGCAGCAAAGGACGTTCTGAAATTTCTTGTTGGACGTATCACCAATCAAGGCGAACCACGCAGTATTGGAACCGCTCTGAAAGGCTCAGAGCGGGGCGAGCTCTGGAAGTACCGAGTTGGAGACTATCGCATCGTCTCCAACATCCAGGACGCCACTTTAACCATTTTGGTCGTACGACTCAGCAGTCAGCAGAGAGGGTACAGACGATGAAGGACGATAAGCGCTGGAATCTGTGGGGCTTGTGGAAGCGTTGGAAACCTAAAAGGAAAGCCAAAGAGTTCACCCGCTGCGCCACCTATAGAGAAGATTTGGTATTGCGGCCAGAGCTCCTTGCCGAGCTGGCCGAACGCTCTAAGAACGATACACAGCCGAGTACCAGGCTATGAGAATGAACGAGCAACGGCGAACCAAATGGTTGCCATCTGTTAGGTGTTTTGAGCATGAAGAAGCGGCAGTTCGTGAGAAAGCCTACGACTGCGGAAAAAGCACTGGGCAATTCATGCTCGCAGCGGCTTTAGGTCGGCGTACTCAAAGCAAAATTGATAGTCACATTCTCAACGAATTGAGGCGGCTGGCTGGTTTGCAAAAACACCTGTTCAAGGAAAGCGGAGGCATGCATTCAAAAGAATATGCAGAGATCCTTGTTGAGGTGAAAGCTGCAATCGTAAGGCTCAGTAAGTAACTGAGTTATTGCGTTAAATTGTAAAATATGGAGGTTGGTCATGGGAGCTATTCATCTTATTCGCGCACCGGATTACCGGTTTGACATTCTGCGGTTACAGCAAGCTAACGCATTGATGAGATCCGCTAATCGGGCTGTGGCTTTCGGTGATGATATTGAGCTAGCTAGGCTAGGTTTTGCAGCCGAGCATCGAGAAGAGCTGATGCGGGGTGGTGGCTTTCATGAACGACTTTTCCGCGCAAACTATCAGACGATTTCTTATTTGCGTCGACACGGAGGCAAGCATGTTCACTAATGCCGTACCACCGCTGTCGATCGCTGGTGGGGTATTAATGCCCGCGACGATAAGGACGGTACGCGAATTACCAGCCTTTCACCTCTGCGGTTGGAGAATTCTGGACCGCTGGGCTCTTGAGAGCCCAGCACAGCTTCAATCTCTGGAATCTGAAGGTGAGGTAGCTCTCTTGGGGCGTTTGTTCGAACAGCAGCAGCTGGAGCACTCGATGCTAACGTCAGAATCTGCCCTGGAACAGCGTCGATCTGGGCTGGCTGAACACGAAATC
>NZ_JANLGL010000091.1:0-22115 GCF_024655625.1 Pseudomonas sp. 18.1.10 | reverse complement strand
CGCGAATACGGTGTGTCAGTGCCAGGTTCATTGCCTGACACTACGCATTCGCGAGCAAGCCCGCTCCCACACAAGCCAGCTCCCACATTTGGATCTCCGCGTATTACAAAGTGCCGAACCCCACCTGCACCGTCAGCGCCCCTTGGTTATCCCCCAGCCCAATCCCATACCTACCCTCCAGATCATCATTGATACACAGCTGCAATTCCCCCGTCTCCCCCGGCGGAACCTCTGCCAAATCCCCCACCAAAAACGGCGTCCCCCCACTGCCCACACGCCCAATCAACGCACCTTCATTGGCCCCCGGCAACGTATAGCCCGCCTTGGCAACCAACCCCGGGCTGCCATTGCCATCCACCATCCCGCCCACCGGGCTCGCCAGCCATTTGCCGCTCACGTAACGCACCAGGCGCGGGCTCGGCCCGCTGATCTGCACGCCGCTGCCTTGCCACGGCTGGTTGGCCTGCACCTGCACGGTCACGGCCTTGAGGTCGTTGCACAGGGTATCGCCGGCCTGGATCGACAGCGCCGCGATGGTCAGGCTCGGGTTGGACGTGCCGGTGCTGGGGAACACGCCGTCACCCACCAGGAACAGGTTGGCGTGGTCCCAACTGCGCTGGTACTTGTCCACCACCGAGGTCTTCGGATCGGCACCCATGCGGTAGGTGCCCATCAAATGCCCGGCGCCCTGGAACGAATAGGATTCGCCCTGGTAGACGAACACCCCCGGCGGGATGTCGGCGGTCAGTTCAGTAGCCCCGAGCAGTTCGGTGATGACGTGGCTGGCGAGGATGCGCGCCTGCTTGAAGCCCTCCTTGGTGTAGTCCGACAGGTCGTAGTGGATCTCCGGGCGCGGAATGCCCAGGCGGTCCTTGTATTGGCTGGACGGCACGATATAGCAGTTGGCGTTGTTCGGGTCGTCCTCGACTTGCTCCACCAGGAAGCCCACGCGAAATTGCCGGGTCAGCAGGTTGTTCAACTGTTGCACCAGCGCCGTGCCGAACAGCACTTGCGAAGTGCCGCCCGTGTCGGGCAACGGGTTGGTGCGGCTGACGTTGCTGCCATCGATGAGGTCGGCGACGGTGGTGTAGGGGTCGCCAATCGGCCAGTTGAAGCCTTCGTTGCCGATCTCGATCCGCCATGCCGCACGCTGGCTGCGAAACGCCCCGTCGCGCAGGCTTTCAATGCCCGACGTGGACACCGGCCCGCGATACGGGAACACCGTCTTGCCTTCGGGCATCAAGCCCCAGGCCAGGTAGATCGGGTGGTCCGCCAGGCTGCGGCCGACCTGGCCGCTGCTGTTGGCCACGCCGTTGGGCCAGGCGCTGCTGGTGGAATTGAGCAGCAGCTTGGGCGTCTCGATGGCATGCGCAGCGATCACATAACGCTGCCCGATGGCCACGCCGGTGCCGGTCGCCGGCCCGTCGCCCAGCTGATACTGGATGAACTCGATGCCACTGATGGTCTTGTCCGCCGCCACGGTGACCTTGCTCGCCACGGTCTTGTACAGGATGCGCACATTGCCGGTGTTGAGCGCGTTGTTCATCGTCACCGTGGCGTCGTACTTGGCCTGGATCGGGCAGATCGGCGTGCAGTTGGTGTTGCCCGCACACACGCGGCGCCCGGCATAGGGCTGGGAGTTGCGCCCGGCCGGGGTCGGGCTGACGACCAAGGGCAAGCCCTGGAACGACTGGCCCTGCACCGCGCTGACGAAGCTGCCGTCCACCAGTGACAGCGGGATGCTGGTCATCGGGAACTCATAGTTGGCGGGGAAGGTGATGCCCAGGTAGCCCTGGTCGGCCACGTTGGCCGCCACGCCGATTTCCGCCTCGGCGCGGCAATAGGCGCTTTGCAGGTCGTTGTAGCTGATCGGCCAGTCCACGCCGACGCCGTACAGCGACTTCAGGCGAAAGTCATTGGGCAGCATGCGCAGGCATGTCGCCACCCAATGCCAGGTGGTGCCGCCGCCCACGCGCTCGTAGGTGCTGGTAAACGGCAGCGGGCCTTTCTGCACCAGGTAGCTGACGTCGGGGTTGTTCCAGCCCAGGATCAGGTCGGCGATGGTCGCACGCGGTGCGTTCTGCTCGGCCGGGTTGCGCGCCGGGCTCAGGGTGCTGACGGGCGGATAGGGCGACTCCGGGGTTTTCAGGGTGGCGGTATAGAACCGCTCCAGGTACTGGTTACGGTTCGCCGGGATTTCCGGGCCGGACTCCAGCACCAGCACCTTCACCCCAGCCAGGCCCAGTTGATAGGCAATCAGGCTGCCCGCAAGGCCCGCACCGACGATCACTACATCCGCTTGTTCGGTACTCATGATGAGGCTCCTGGCTGACTGTTGGCGGTAACCCCGGTGAACTCCTCAAGACTCGGCGGTGCACTGTTCCAGTAGCCAAAGAAGAACTCGCTGTAGCCCATCGGGTGCGCCTGGGCGATGCTCCACGCCCAGCTTTGGGTGTAGGCCTCGGCGCTGACCACGGTTTGCTCATTCGCCGGGAATGCGCCCTGGGTATACGGCTGGTACCACACGCCGAGCAGCCACAGTTTCATGATCGCGCGCGCCGCCTGGGCGGTTTGCGTGGCGGCGGGCTGGCCGTTTTGCATAAGGATCGCGGTGCCGATCTGCTGCGGCGTTTGTTGCTCGGCCAGCAGCGACGCGTATTGGCCGAGCAGGGCGCCGAGCACGTTCTGCCCCAGGCGCGGGCCGATGAAATTGAGGAAGGTGGTGGGCAGGCCGATGGGGTCCACGGAGGGCGCCAGCAGTTCCTGATTGATCCCGGTGAGCACCACGCTCAGGCCGGTGAAGTTCTCGAGGTCGGTACTCATGGCTGGCTCCCTGTTGCCCCGGTGGATTGGGCGCGTTCGAGCAGGTAAGTGAAGTCGGCGAAGCTGGTGCGTGGCGACTGCGTGACGTGGGTCGCGGCATTGCCGTGGCAGGCGATGCAGCTGGACGACGCCTGGGGCACGCTGCCCTGGATGTAGGTCTCCAGCGTCGCATTGGCGAGGAACGACGGCGCCGGCTTGCCCAGGGGCACGGTGGCCGAGATCTGGCACGGCGGTTGGCCGCTGAGGGTCGGCCACTGGGTGCTTATCAACTGGTAGTTGGCCCACACGCTGTTGGGGTTCACCGTGCGCAGCAAGGTCTGGTAGGTGCTGTTCAGCGTCTTGGTGGCGTCGGTCAGCGGGATCTCGCGCACGATCTGCGACGGCGTCGCCTTCACGGCCGGGTTCCACGGGCGTGGCGGCGGCTGGTTGACCTCGGCGTGGCTGCTGGCGTTGTAGAACAGGTACGGGCCCTTGCGCTCGGCCGGAGGCGTGGTGTTTTCCGGCACATTGTCGACGTGCTCGAAGGTGGACCACACCCACTGCGGCGCGCTGGTGGTCTTGTGCACGATGTGCAGGCCGACCAGGCCCACCGGCTCGGCCGTGCAGGATTCGGCCACCACCGGCCCCTTGCTCGGGTCGCTGTTGCCCGGCGTATACACCAAGGCATCGACGGTGTGGAAACTGCCGGGTTTATCGTCGCCGTCCAGCACCTTCCACGAGGCCTTGACCATGATCGAGCCCACCTCACTGGTGCTCGGGTTGCCGCAACTGAACGCCACCGCATTGGTCGGGCTGGCGGCAAAAAACGCCTGCTGGCCCTGCACGCTGTACAGGCCGTTGTTGACGATGCCGTCGAACATCGACTGGTTCACCACGATTTCATTGCGTGTGTACACGCCGCTCTGGTCCACCAGCGGGCCGCTTTCAAAGGGTTGGATAAACTCGTCCAGTACGTCCGGGACCTTGCCCATCTGTTGCAGCAAGCGCCCGGAACCCTTGCCCTCACAGGCCGGCGGCACGGCCGCCGGTGCGCGAAATGGCTGCGGCTTCCGCCCCTCGGGCAGGAAGATCTGGTAACTCTCCCGGTAGCCTTCCCACACCGTGGCCGCGTCCTGCTGGCCGATCTGCACGCCGGAATTGGGGTTGCCGTCGGCCAGGGCTGGCCAGTTCAGCGCAATAAACGTCTGCCACGACATCTCGTCGAAGTTCTGTTGCAGGCTGGTGAGGGAAAACGGCGGGGTGGCCGTGACATCGAAGGGGATTTGCGTAGACAGCGTGGGGGCCGCGACGACCAGCGGGCTCAGCAATGCGCCGAACAGCGCGCAGCCGAACCCAGGCCGGGGGCGATGGGTTTCCTTTCTCATCGTGATCTCCTAGGCATCAGGCGCCAGGAGACAGTGGGTCCGTCATGGACTCTTCAATACGCCTCCTGGCACGTTGCTGAGCGTAGATAAGGCGGCGCAGGCCGGTGTATGGGCGGCTAGATTGTTTCGTAATAAGTCCAATTGCTCACTGCGTGACGCACTAGACACGTCAATACCCGCTGGGTATTCATTGAGACCTTATCCATATTGGACGGCCACACCCCCCAGGCGTCAGCCTGCACCCAATAACTATAAAAGAGGCGCAACCATGACCGTGCTATTGAGTGAGCGCAGCCAGATCTTCCAACGTGCCGATGCCTACGCGGTCTCCGACTACGTCAACCAGCACGTGGGCAGCCACTGCATTCGCCTGCCACCGCGCGGGCGCCCGCAGGCGAGCATCAGCCATCGCACGTTTTCCAGCCTGGACCTGTGCCGCATCAGCTACGGCGCGCCGGTGCAGGTCACGTCCGAGGCGTTGCAGACCATCTACCACCTGCAAATCCTCCTGAGCGGCCACTGCCGCTCCAATGCCCGTGGCGTCGAGCAGGTGTTCCAGCCCGGCGAGATCCTGCTGATCAACCCGGATGACCCGGTGGACCTGACCTATTCCGCCGACTGCGAGAAATTCATCATCAAGTTGCCGGTGCGCCTGCTGGAAAACGCCTGCCTGGAACAGCGCTGGACCTTGCCGCAACAGGGCATCCGTTTTGCCACGGCGCGCCATGCCCTGAGTGAGATGAGCGGCTTCCTGCAACTGCTGGGGTTGATCTGCCACGAGGCGGAAAACGCCGCCGAGCCCGAGGTGCAGGGCCTCTACGAGCGCATCGTGGCGAACAAACTGCTGGCGCTGCTGGCCAGCAATGTCCTGCGCGTGGTCCCGCCCGTGGCGCAGGGCGGCGGGTTCGAAGCGGTGCGCCAGTTCATCGAGGAGCACCTGACCGAAGACATCAGCGTCGAACAACTGATGGCCACCGCCAAGGTCAGCGAGCGCTCGCTCTATACCCTGTTTGAACGCCAGGTCGGCCTGTCGCCGCGTGACTATGTGCGCCAACGCAAGCTGGAGCGCGTGCACACACGCCTGCAACTGGCCACGGCGCGCAGCGTGACCGAGGTGGCGCTGGATCACGGCTTCGTGCACCTGGGGCGGTTTTCCGAGGCCTACCGCAAGCGCTTTGGCGAGTTGCCGTCGCAGACGTGGAAACGCCGCGCGCCCGGCGGATAGCGATTTGCAGCCAGCGGATATTGACGGTTGCAGCGTGCCCCTAGAGTGAAGGCGCCTGATACAAGAACAACCGAGGGCCTACCCCATGATAAGCACGCTCGACCGCCTCGCCCGGCAACTCGGCGAATCCGTCCAGGAAGACCCCGCCACCGGGGTCTTCCGTTGCCGCCGCGACATCTTCACCGACCCCGACCTGTTTGCCCTGGAGATGAAACACATCTTCGAAGGCGGTTGGATTTACCTGGCGCACGAAAGCCAAGTGCCCGAGATCAACGACTACTTCACCACCTGGATCGGCCGCCAGCCGGTGGTCATCACCCGCGACAAACACGGCACCCTGCACGGCCTGGTCAACGCCTGCGCGCACCGTGGCGCCATGCTCTGCCGGCGCAAACAAGGCAACAAAGGTTCGTTTACCTGCCCGTTCCACGGCTGGACCTTCAGCAACGCCGGCAAGCTGCTCAAAGTGAAGGACGCCAAGACCGGCGCCTACCCCGATAGCTTTGACTGCGACGGCTCCCACGACCTCACACGCCTGGGCCGCTTTGAAAACTACCGTGGCTTCCTGTTTGGCAGCCTCAGCGAGACAGTGCCGGAACTCAGCGATTACCTGGGTGAAACCCGCGTAATCATCGACCAGATGGTCGACCAGGCGCCCCTCGGCCTGGAAGTCCTGCGCGGCAGTTCCGCCTACGTCTACGACGGCAACTGGAAGCTGCAGATCGAAAACGGCGCCGACGGCTACCACGTCAGCTCGGTGCACTGGAACTACTCGGCGACCATGGGCCGGCGCAACTACGAAGCCGAAGGCACCCGCACCGTCGACGCCAACGGCTGGTCGAAAAGCCTCGGCGGGGTGTACGCCTTCGAGCACGGGCATATCCTCCTGTGGACGCGCCTGCTCAACCCCGAAGTGCGCCCGGTCCACGCCCACCGCGCGGCGCTTGCCGAACGCCTGGGCCGGGAGCGTGCTGACTTTATCGTCGAGCAGACGCGCAACCTGTGCCTGTACCCCAACGTCTACCTGATGGACCAGTTCTCCACGCAGATCCGTGTGGTGCGCCCGCTCGCGGTGGACAAGACCGAAGTCACCATCTACTGCATGGCGCCCATCGGCGAAAGTGCCGAGGAACGCGCCACGCGCATCCGCCAGTACGAAGATTTCTTCAACGTCAGCGGCATGGGCACCCCGGATGACCTGGAAGAATTCCGCGCCTGCCAGACCGGCTACCAGGGCGCGACCACCCTGTGGAACGACCTCAGTCGTGGCGCCAAACAATGGGTCGAAGGTGCCGATGAAAACGCCCGCGCCATGGGCATGCAGCCGCAGCTCAGCGGGATCAAGACCGAAGACGAAGGCCTGTTTGTGCGCCAGCACGCCCATTGGGCACAAAGCCTGCAACGCGCCATCCAGCGCGAGCAACAGAACCTGATCGCCAGCGACAAGGCGGTGCTGTCATGAGCGCCTCCCGTGACCGCCTGCTCGACTTTCTCTACTACGAAGCGCGCCTGCTGGATGATCGCCAGTGGGACGAGTGGCTGGCGTGCTACTCGTCCAAGGTCGAATACTGGATGCCGGCGTGGGACGACCACGACACCCTCACCGAAGACCCGCAGCGCGAAATCTCGCTGATCTACTACCCCAGCCGTGACGGCCTGGAAGACCGCGTGTTCCGCATCAAGACCGAACGCTCCAGTGCCAGCACGCCAGAGCCGCGCACCGCGCACCTGATAACCAACCTCGAAGTGCTGGCCGACGACGGCGCGCAGGTGCACTTGCGGTTCAACTGGCAAACCCTCAGCCACCGCTACAAGACCACGGACACGTACTTCGGCACCTCGTTCTATCACCTCGACCTGCGCGGCGAGCAGCCGCTGATTACACGCAAGAAGGTGGTGCTGAAAAACGACTACATCCATCAGGTTATCGACATCTATCACATCTGAGGACGCCCCCATGACGTACGCCATTGCCCTGAACTTCGAGGACGGGGTGACTCGTTTCATCGACTGCAAGGTGGGTGAGAAGGTCCTCGACGCGGCCTTTCGCCAACGTATCAACCTGCCCATGGACTGCTCGGACGGCGTGTGCGGCACCTGCAAGTGCCGCTGCGAAACCGGCGCCTACGACCTGGGCGACGACTACATCGACGACGCCCTCAGCGCTGCCGAAGCCGAGGAACGCCAGGTACTCACCTGCCAGATGGTGCCGCAGTCCGATTGCGTGATCGCCGTGCCGGTGCCGTCCAGCGCGTGCAAGACCGGCACCGCACAATTTGCCGCGACGCTGGCCAGCATCACCCACCACGCCGATGCAGCCGTGGAGGTGAGTTTCGAACTGCACGAAGCGCCGGTGTTCCTGCCGGGCCAATACGTGACTATCGGCGTGCCCGGCAGCGGCCAGACCCGCGCCTATTCCTTCAGCAGCCGCCCCGGCGAGCGCCGCGCGAGTTTCCTCATCAAGCAGGTGCCGGGCGGCTTGATGAGCGGCTGGCTGGCCCACGCCCAGCCCGGCGACGCGGTCTCGATGACCGGGCCACTGGGCAGTTTCTACCTGCGCGAGGTGGCGCGGCCATTGTTGCTGCTGGCCGGTGGCACCGGGCTGGCGCCGTTCCTGTCGATGCTTGAAGTGCTCGCCGAACGCCGGGAGGCGCGTACGATCACGCTGATCTACGGGGTGACCCGCGACCAGGACCTGGTGATGCTCGAGGCACTGCATGGCTTTGCCCAGCGCTTGCCGAACCTCAGCGTGGTCACCTGTGTCGCCGACCCGCAGACCGCGCACCCACGCCAGGGTTATGTCACCCAGCACATGCCCGGCGCAGCGCTCCACGACGGTGACGTCGACGTGTACCTGTGCGGGCCGCCGCCGATGGTCGATGCCGTGCGCGAGTACTTCAAGCGCCAGGGCGTGAGCCCGGCCAGCTTCCACTACGAGAAATTCACGCCCAACGCCATCGTCACCGGCGATGCCGCCTGAGGAGGCCCCTATGAATCCAAGGTTCAACAACAAGGTGGCGCTCGTGACGGGCGCCGCCCAAGGCATTGGCCGGCGCGTTGCCGAGCGTTTGCTGGAGGAGGGCGCCTGGCTGGTCGCCGTGGACCGCTCGGACCTCGTGCATGAATTGCAGCACGAACGGGCGTTGATCCTTACCGCCGACCTGGAGCAACACGCCGACTGCGCGCGGGTGATGGCGGCGGCCCAGGCGCGTTTCGGGCGCATCGATATCCTGGTCAACAACGTTGGCGGCACCATCTGGGCCAAGCCCTTCGAACACTACGCCGCGCCCGAAATCGAAGCCGAAGTGCGCCGCTCGCTGTTCCCCACGTTGTGGTGCTGCCACTGCGTGTTGCCCTACATGCTGGCGCAGGGCAGTGGCGCCATCGTCAACGTGTCGTCGATTGCCACGCGCGGTGTCAACCGCGTGCCGTATGGCGCGGCCAAGGGCGGGGTGAATGCCCTCACCGCGTGCCTGGCCTTTGAAACCGCCGGCAGCGGCATTCGCGTCAACGCCACCGCCCCCGGCGGCACTGAAGCACCGCCGCGGCGAATCCCGCGCAACAGCCAGGCGCAAACCGCACAGGAGCGCGTGTGGTACCAACAGATCGTCGACCAGACCCTCGCCAGCAGCCCGATGCAACGCTACGGCAGCATCGACGAACAAGCCGGCGCGATCCTGTTCCTCGCCTCTGACGAAGCCTCCTACATCACCGGCGTGACCCTGCCCGTAGGAGGCGGCGACCTGGGTTGAGCCTCCTTTGCACTCACAACAACAATAAAGAGAGCACTGCCATGCGTACCCATGACGTTCATTCAATCATCGATAATGCCCGCTTCAGCCGGTTCCACTGGATGGTGGTGGGCCTGTGTGCCTTGCTGCTGATCTTCGACGGCTACGACCTGTTCATCTACGGCGTGGTCCTGCCGTCCATCATGAAAGAGTGGGGGCTCACGCCCTTGCAAGCCGGGGCGCTGGGCAGTTATGCGCTGTTCGGCATGATGTTCGGCGCGCTGGTCTTTGGCAGCCTGGCGGACCGTTTCGGGCGCAAGAAAGGCATCGCCGTGTGCTTCGCCCTGTTCAGCGTGGCCACGGTGGTCAACGGCTTTGCCAGCAGCCCGACGGAGTTCGGTATCTGCCGGTTTATCGCCGGGCTCGGCTGTGGCGGGCTGATGCCCAATGCGGCGGCGCTGATGAACGAATACGCGCCGAAAAAACTGCGTAGCACCCTGATGGCGGTGATGTTCAGCGGCTATTCCCTGGGCGGCATGCTCGCGGCCAGCGTGGGGATTTTCATGTTGCCCAGTTATGGCTGGCAGTCGATGTTTTTCGCGGCGGCTGTGCCGTTGTTGCTGTTGCCGATCATCGTGTACTGGCTGCCGGAATCCATCGGCTTCCTGGTGCGCCAGGGTCGCCACGAACAGGCGCGGGGGTTGCTGATGCGCCTGTCGCCGGGCACGCGGATCGAGGCGGGCGATGAGCTGGTGCTCAACGATGTGAAAGCCAAGGGCGCCTCGGTGGTGGAGTTGTTCCGCCACGGCCTGGGCGTGCGCACGGCAATGGTCTGGGTCGCGTTTTTCTGCTGCCTGCTGATGGTCTACGCGCTGAGTTCGTGGCTGCCAAAGCTGATGGCCGGCGCGGGCTACAGCCTCGGTTCGAGCCTGTCGTTCCTCGTGGCCCTGAACCTCGGCGGCATGGCCGGGGCGCTGGTGGGTGGCTGGCTGGGTGACCGCTTGAACCTGATAAAAGTCATGATTGCGTTCTTCCTCACTGGGGTGGTGTCCATCAGCCTATTGGGGATCAACAGCCCGATGCCGGTCCTGTACCTGCTGATCTTCCTCGCGGGCGCTACCACCATCGGCACGCAGATCCTATTGTATGCCGCCGCCGCGCAACTCTATGGCTTGTCCATCCGCGCCACCGGCCTGGGCTGGGCGTCCGGCATCGGCCGCAATGGCGCAATCGTCGGGCCGTTGCTGGGGGGCGCGTTGATGTCGGCGGAGTTGCCGTTGCAACTGAACTTCCTGGTCTTTGCCATCCCCGGCGCAATCGCGGCGCTGGCGATGCTGACCTACGCCCTGAATGTGCGCCGGCCGCGCGAGCGCCTGGAGGCGGCTGGCGCGCGTTGAATTCCCCATCGTCGATAACAACAATTAAAAGAGCAACGACATGAATCAGCAGACCACCCAGCGACTCTGGCTGTCTCTACTCGGCATGCCCCTCGCCGCGACGGCGGCCGAGGGCGGCTTTTTCGAAGGCTCCAGCGCCACCTTGCAAGCGCGCAACTATTACTTCAGCCGCGACTTCTCCGACATCGTCGGCGCGAATAAACAGTCCAAGGCCGAGGAGTGGGGCCAGGGGTTTATCCTCACCTACAAATCCGGCTATACCCCGGGGCCTGTCGGCTTTGGCCTGGATGCGCTGGGCACCCTGGGCCTCAAGCTCGACAGCAGCCCGGACCGGGTCAATACCGGCTTGTTGCCGGTCAAGGACGACGGTCGCGCGGCAGACGACTACAGCCGCCTGGGCCTGACCTTCAAGGCGCGGCTGTCAGAGACCGAGCTGAAGGTCGGCGAATTGCAGCCCAACCTGCCGGTGCTGGCCTTCAGCGACATCCGCTTGCTGCCGCCGAGTTATCAAGGGGTGAATATCAGCTCCAGTGAGATCAAAGGCCTCACGCTACAGGCCGGCCACCTGACTACCACCAGCCTGCGCAACGAAGCCGGTGACGAGAAGATGCTCGCCATGCTCGGCCACGTGCCGCAGCGCAGCGCCGACAGCGATGCCTTCGATTATGTGGGCGGTGACTACGCCTTCAACGCCAACCGCACCAGCGTCAGCCTGTGGCGTGGCGAGCTGCAAGACATCTACGCGCAGAACTTCCTCGGCCTCAAGCACAGCCAGCCGCTGGGAAATTGGCTGCTGGGTGCCAACCTCGGTTACTACACGGCGCGGGAAGACGGCGAAAAACGCCTGGGCAAGATCGACAACCGCGCGTTTTTCTCGCTGCTATCGGCGCGGCACGGCGGCCACACGGTGTATGTCGGCTACCAGGCCATGTACGGCGACAGTGCGTTCCCCCGGGTGTTTGCCAACGTCACGCCGCTGGGCAACGAGGTGCCCACGTACGAGTTCGCCTACACCGACGAACGCTCCTGGCAGGCGCGGTATGACTACGACTTCGCCGCGCTCGGCGTGCCTGGGTTGATTACCACTCTGCGCTATATCAGCGGCGACAACGTGACCACCGGCGCGGGTTACGAAGGCCGCGACCGTGAGCGCGACCTCGACATCGGCTATGCCGTGCAAAGCGGCGTGTTACGCGGCCTGGGCATTCGTGTGCGCAATGTGATGGCGCGTTCCAACTACCGCAGTGATATCGACGAGAACCGGCTGATCTTCAGCTACACCTGGACCCTGCTTTAAACGCCGCCCTGGCACGTGCCCATCACCAGGTAATCGACGGTGTGCCGCACACCCTGGCTGTCGAGATACACCAGGGTGGCCGGCTCCACCTGGCAACTACCGGGCACGGCAGTGACGGACACCACACGCTGCACATCCGGCACGCCGTCGGTGGCGAACGCGCCGCTGGCGGCGAACAGCAGGATAAGGCTGCAACACTTGATATTCATGGGATGGCCCTCTGTCAGTAGGCTTCAGTTTAGCCAGCACAGCCCAGGGTTAAAGACAGGAGCGGGTAAATGACTCATACGTTTTACGTAGCAATCACGGGGCCGCGCTGATGGACCTGCTCCACGGCATGCAGGTGTTTGCACGGGTGGTGGACAGTGGCAGCTTTGCTGCCGCCGCCGAGTGCCTGGACCTGTCCGGCGCGCAGGTGTCGCGGTTGGTGTCCGACCTCGAGAAGCACCTGCAAACGCGCCTGCTGCAACGCACCACACGACGCCTGTGCCTCACCGAATCCGGCGAGCGTTTTCTGCTGCGTTGTCGTGACATTCTGGAAGACGTCCGCGAGGCCACAGCCGAAGCCCACGGCGCCCACCTCAACCCGCGCGGGCGCCTGCGGGTGCACTGCATGAGCGGGCTGGGCGTGCTCATCACACCCTTGATCGCGCGCTACAGCGCGCGTTACCCCGACGTGTGCATCGAGCTGAGCCTGTCCCAGCACAACCCGGACCCGCTGGAGGAAGGCCACGACGTGGTGATCTCGATTGCCCGTTCACTGCCGGACTCGGCATTGGTCAGCCAAACGCTCGGCCAGTTGTTCAGCGTGCCCTGCGCGGCGCCGCGCTACCTGCTTCAGCACGGCGTGCCCGAGCAGCCGGAGCAACTGATGCAACACCGGCGCCTGCACTTGCAGGACTTCCAGGAAGATGCCTGGCTGTTCCAAGGCGCGGCGGGCGACCTGGCCATCGCCCCGGGTGACACCTTCAGGACCAACGTGGCCGACGCCATGGTCAAGGCCACCCAGGAGGGCATGGGCATCAGCCTGCTGCCGTTGTTCAGTGTGCATCAGGCATTGCAGGACGGCTCGCTGGTGCGCCTGTTGCCGGAGCACCGCCTGCGTGAGCGCAGCATCTTCGCGCTGTACCCGTCGCGACGCTTCCTCGATGCCAAGGTGCGCACCTGGGTGGAGTTCCTGCAAGCGCAGCTGCCCTTGCTGCTGGACCAGCATGTGCGGGTGATTGACGACCCGGCATATGCGCGGCCCACGGCTCAGGCCGGTTTTTCCTCGGCGCTCAGCGATTCGGCGCGGAGGTAGCTGCGAAAGACATGGTCCCAGAGCGGTGACGACACCCCGAAGTTTTTCTCGATGCCCTTGCGGTGATGCAGGTCGTGGTTGGCCACCAACCCGGGGATAAAGCGGTAAGCCCAGTGCTCGGGGCGGTGCATCACGTAATGCAGGGAAATGTAGAAGAAGTAGCCGCTGAGCGCGCCGATAAACACTGACGTCAGCCCGGTGTACCAGGCAAACAGCAGCAGGGCGGCGAAGGTCGAACTGGTCTTCCAGCTCGACACACCGATATAGGCCAGCACGTCGACATGGTGGGTCCAATGCTCGCGGCGATACAGCGAGTGGAACAGGAAGCGGTGCGTCGAATACTCCACCAGCGTCCAGGCCAGCAGGCCCAGCAGCGCCAGGCCGGCGTCAAATGGCGCGAGGTAGAGGGCCAGGGCGATAAACAGCGGGACGCTGAAAAAGTCGAGGTAATATGCGACTGACGACATCAGCCATTTATTGGAAGCAGCCATGTGCGCAATATCCTTGTAGTGCCGATGGTTGGGGCGAATCGGCGGCGATTGGAGCACACATTGGCGCTTCCTTGCAGCAACCCTCAACCGGTCTTGCGGCCCTGTTCACCTTTGGCCAGGATCGCCGTGTATTCGCCGGGGTCCACGTCGTTGAGGTAGTAATTGCCGACGTGGTGCAGACGCCAGCGGATCGGGTCATGGGTGGTGTGCACCCGCGCATTGCGCCAGAAACGGTCGAGGTTCCATTTGCTCAGGGCGGAACTGGCGCCCAGCAGGGCGAAGATCTCGCTGGAGATTTTCAGCGCGGCACTGTCGGAGTGGGCGCGCACCGTTGCCACCGCGAGGATCAGCTCGCTTTGCAGGACCGTGTCGTGCTCATCCAGCAGATGCTGGTCAAACAGCCGGGCGGCGTCGCGCAGCAGGGATTCGGCAGCGCGCAGGGCCACGGCGAATTCGCCGATCTGGCGGATCACGTGGGGTTCTTCATAGGCGTGGTCGACGCCACTCTCCACCCACGGCCGGGCATGCTGGCGCAGGTAGTCGACGCCGGCCTGCAACGCGCCGGCAGCAATACCGGTATCGATGGCGGCGTGGAGGATCTGCGGGAAGGTCAGGCCGGTGCGTTTCATCGGGCCTTCGCGCAGCAGCACGAAATCGGGGTCGAGGATCACCTCGTCGAAGCGCACCGTGCCGCTCACCGAATGCTGCTGGCCGAAGGCGCGCCAGTCGTCCACCAGGGTCAGGCCCGGGGTGTCGCGGTGCAGCCAGATGCCGGCGCCGCCTTGCTCCGAGGCGGCGGCCAGCCAGATCCAGTCGGCCAGGTAGGCGCCGGTCGAATAGAACTTGCTGCCGTTGAGCACCAGTTGCCCGTCGGCGCGCCGCTCAACGCGGGTCTTCAAGGCAAATTTGTTTTTCCCGCCGACTTCGGCCAGGGCGTTGGCCAGGCGCTTGCCGGCCAACACGTCGCTGACGATGCGCTGGCGTGCCGTGGCGCTGTAGTCCTCAAGGATGCCGCGCAGCATCACGTAGTGAATCTGCAGCAACTGGCCGACGCCGCCATCGGCCGTGGAGATGATCCGCACCACCTCGACCTGGGTGTGTACCGAGGCGCCAAGACCGCCCAATTCGGTGGGCACGCCGATGGCGGTCAGCCCGTAATCGGAGAGCCACTGGGCCTGGCGGGCAGGGATTTGCTCGTTGTTCGCCGGGTCGCGGGCCAGCTCGGCGATGCGCAGGGCGGCCGCGCGGGCAGCGTCCAGGGCCTGGCGTTCGGTGCGTAGGGGCAGGGCGATGTCGCTCATGGGTAAACGTCTCGTTGGGCAGATGAAAAAAACACTCACGCCAGCCCTGAGCAAGTTCTGCGCCAGCGCGCATTGGCCCATGCGCAGGGGGCTTTGGCGCCACCCAATCGCGCGGGTTGTGGCATTGGCAGCAATGGCTGCTGGTGGCCTGCTGCGCTGGCAGCAGTCGGCGCTTTCTGAAACTTCGATATCAAATAAACTCTTTATAAATCAGCTAGATAGTTGGTTGGCATGGTCGTTGCGAT
This sequence comes from Pseudomonas sp. 18.1.10, assembly GCF_024655625.1. NCBI lineage: Bacteria > Pseudomonadati > Pseudomonadota > Gammaproteobacteria > Pseudomonadales > Pseudomonadaceae > Pseudomonas > Pseudomonas sp. 18.1.10. The sequence goes on along the minus strand of NZ_JANLGL010000091.1, from coordinate 6,941 downwards.
GAGCTGCCCATCTACCCGCTAACGGGTCTTTCATTTGTGCTGACCGGAGTTCCCATGCCCATTGCCGCTGCCTTGCCTCCTTCCACCCTGGACACGTTGTGGTTCACCCGTTGCCCGGTGCCCACCGCTTCCGGTATTGCCTTCAAGCTCGGTTGGCTGGGCGAAGAGTTCGCCCGCGACGGTATCCGCGTCGCCACCTTGCAGGACGCCCTGCAACTGGGCCGTCATCACTACGATCACGAACTGCCGGGCCTGTTTCGTGAAGGCGGCAACGTGCCGGCCCTGGCCGCACGCGGCGCCGGCACACCGACGCGGTTGATCGGCCTGACCTGGATCGAGGAATGGCAAACCATCCTTGTGCGTCCCGACTCGGGCATTCGCTCGCCCGCCGACCTGCGCGGCAAGCGCCTGGCCCTGCCGGCCTGGGAAGCCGGGGATCGCCCCGGCAGCATCGCCCGCGCCATGAGCCTGTCCGGCTACAAGGGCGCGTTGGCGTTGGCCGGCCTGGACTTCAGCGATGTGGACCTGGTGGAAGTGGCCCTGCACCCGCGTGACGACAGCCTGCCGCCCGAGGCAGGTTTGCAGCGCCTGTGGTCGGGCCTCGACCACCTGGTGCGCGGTGAGGTGGATGCGGTGTACGTCAAAGGCGCCTCGGCCGCCGACGCCGCGCAGCGCCTGGGCTTGGTGGTGGGCATCGACCTCGACCAGGTGGCCACGCCACGCCAGCGCATTAACAACGGCACGCCGCGCCCGATCACCATTCACCAGAACCTGTTGGACGAGCACTACGACGTGGTGGTGCGGTTCCTCGCGCAAACCCTGCGTGCTGCCGATTGGGCCGCGCAGAACCTCGACGCCTTGCGCACCATCCTCGCCGAAGAAACCCGCGCCGCCAGTGCCGGTGTCGAGGCGGCTTATCGGGGGGATTTCCACACCTCGCTGCACCCGGACCTGTCGGCCGAGCGCCTGGACTACCTGGCGCTGCAAAAGAACTTCCTCTACCGCCACGGCTTCCTCGAGCACGATTTCGACCTCGCCCAGTGGGTCGCCCCGCAACCGCTGCAAGACGCCCGCGCACTGCTCAACCGTAGCCAAGGACAGTAAGCCCATGCCCGTACACTTTCGCTTCAACCGCCTGGCCTGGGCGATTGCCGGGGCCCTGGCGCTGCACGGTCAACTGGCCACCGCCGCCGAACCGGTGGCCAACGAGGCATTGCCCACGGTCACCGTCACCGCGCAGAAACGCGAAGAATCGCTGCAGGACGTGCCCTCGGCGATCTCCGTGGTCAGCGCCAAGGACATCGAAAGCACCGGTGGCGGCTTCAGCGCCGGCAAGGCCCTGCGCAACGTGCCCAATGCGATCGCGCCGGAGTTCGCCGGCCACCAGCGGCCGCGCTGGTATATCCGAGGCATGGGCTCCGGCGACATGGCCTCGACCACGGTGTACCCGGTGGGCATCTACACCGACGACGTGTACATCGACCCCCACGTGGCCACCGGTTTCCCGCTGTATGACATGGAACGCGTTGAAGTCCTGCGTGGCCCCCAGGGCACCCTGTGGGGCAAGAACACCACCGGCGGCGCGATCAACTTTGTCTCGCGCAAACCGACCTTCGAAGACCCTGCGGGCTACTTCAAGGCCGATGCCGGCAACTACAACGCCCAGCTGTATGAAGGCGCCTACGGCGGCACCTTGCTCAAGGACAAGCTGGCCGGGCGCGTGGCGTTCATCGACCAGAGCAGCGACGGCCAACTGAAAAACCAGGTGGACGGCCACACGGTGGGCGACATCCACGACCAAGCCCTGCGCCTGCAACTGCTGGCGCAGATCAACGACGACCTGCAAGCCACCCTGCAACTGCATGCCCGCGACTACAAAGGCCAGGGCATCGCCACCCGCGCCTGGGGCGCAGGGGCGGGCGGCAACACGTTGTTCGGCCCGGCGCCCAAGCCGAACACCGGCCACGCCGCGTTTACCGGCAAGGCCGACGACCGCATCCAGCACAACGGCGTGCAACTGGCGTTGAAGTGGGACCTGGGCGAGCTGCAACTGGACTCGATCACCGCGTTCGACGACATCCAGGAAAAAGCCCAGGGTCCGAACATGAGCATTTACGAATTCGGCCGCTCCTATTCCGATGACCACTGGAAGCAGGCGTCCCAGGAACTGCGCCTGTCCTCGGCAAAGCACCAGGCGGTCAGCTGGATCGTCGGCACCCACCTGTTCCACGAACAGCTGGACAGCGCTTCCAGCAGTGCCTTGCTGCCGGCCGACTACAACCAGGCGTATGGCGTTGCCGATTACGGCAAGACTTCGATTGACCAGAGCACCGACAGCTTCGCGATTTTCGGCAGCACCACCTGGCAGGTCAGCGAGCCCTTGAGCATCACCACCGGCCTGCGCTGGACCCGCGAAACCAAGGACATCGACCTGCAACGCGTGGCCGCACCGGGCAGCGACTCAGTGTCGTTCGCCAGCGCCGACCAGTGGTGGAAGCACTACACCGGGCCGCTGGCGACCACCGTGGTGCAGGACGAAAAACGCACCTGGAACAAACTCACCTACGACATCACCCCCGAGTACCAGCTCAACGACAACGCCCGGGTGTACTTGCGTTATGCCAAGGGCTTCCGCTCCGGTGGTTTCAGCGGCGGCGCGCTGGTGCAGGCCGAAGCGTCGGTGGTGGCACCGGAAAACGTCGATGCCTACGAACTGGGGATCAAGAGTGAATGGTTTGATGAGCGCCTGACCGCCAACGCCAACGTCTTCTACTACGACTACTCGGACATCCAGGTCAACGCCGTGTCGGTGCGTGACGGCCAGGTGGTGTCGCTGCTGACCAACAGCGGCAAGGGCGTGATTCGCGGCGCCGAGTTCGAACTTGAAGCGCTGCCGCTCACCAACCTGCACCTGAACGCCTCGGCGGGCCTGTTGCACACCGAGTTGCAGGACTTCGAATCCGGCGGCGTCGATTACTCCGGCAACCGCATCGCCCGGTCGCCGTCACGCACCCTGGCCGTGGGCGCCAGTTACCGCATCCCGCTGGACAACGGCGACGCGCTCAACTTCGGCAGCGACTGGCGCTACCAGAGCCGTATCTACTTCCTGCCCACCGCCCAGCAAGACCACAGCGTGTCCCAAGGCGGCTACACGCTCGGCAGCGCCAGCGCCACCTACCACTTTGGCGGGCGCCTGGACCTGGACCTGACGGCCTACGTCAACAACCTCACCGACAAACAATACAAGACCGACAGCGTGCCCTTGCCCTTCGATGTGGCCTGGGACGCGCGGGGCGACCGGCGCACCTTTGGTGTCAGTGCGCTGACCCGTTTCTAGGGCCATGCCCTGGCGTGCATCCCTGAGCCTTTTTTGGAGAGACAAGCATGACGATCAAACTCTTGTGGTACCTCACCACCCCCGATGGCCCGTACCCGTGGGAGGAAGCAGGGCGCTGGGTGACCGGTTTCGAACAGCTCAAGCAGATTGCCGTGGTCGCCGACCGCCTTGGCTATTACGGCTCGCTGCTGGGCACCAGCCCCAATTCCAACCTGGCCACGGCCGCCGCGTTGATCGATGCGACCAAACGCCTGCGGTTTCTGATTGCGCAGTACCCCGGCGAACTGTCGCCAGCGGTGTTGGCCAAGTGGGCGCTGAGCTTCGACCAGTATTCCGGTGGGCGTTTGCTGCTCAACCTGGTCAATGGCGATGACAGCGGCCTGGCGGCCTTGGGGGTGCATTTCCCCCACGACGAGCGCTACGACTTCAGCCGCGAATACTGGCGGGCCTTTCGCAGCGTGTACGCGGGTGAAACCCAGGGTTTTACCGGTAAATACATCAACCTGGCCCCCCGCGACCCGGCAGACGCCGATCACCCGTTGGGCGGTTGGCTGGCGCCGACGCAAGCCGCGCCCATCGAGTTCTGGGGCGCGGGCACATCGGACGCCGGTGTGGCCCATTCGGCCGACCTGCTCGACGTGTACCTGAGTTTTGCCGACACGCCGCCACGCCTGGGGGACAAGTTCCGCCGCGTCGGCGCCGAGGCAGCCACGCGTGGGCGCAGCCTGCGGTTCGGCACGCGCTTGCAGATCATCGTGCGCGAGACCGCAGAGGAAGCGTGGGCCCACGCCGAGCGGTTGTTGCAGCGCACCTCCCTGCAAACCGCCCTCGACGGCGTGGCCGGGCAATTGCCCCCCGGCGCAACGCTGGAGACGTACGTCAGCGACGATCCCCAGGTGCAACGCAACCTGCAAACCCTGCGCGAAGGCCGTCTGCCCACGGCGCGGGAGCTGGAGATCTACCCCAACGTATGGGTCGGGCCGAGCCTGTTTGGTTTCGACCTCCTGCGTCCGGCAGCTGGGACCTATCTGGTGGGCAGCGCCACCCAGGTGGCCGAGCGCTTGCGTGAGTACCAGGCGCAGGGCGTGTCGGCGTTCATCCTCTCGGGTTATCCGCTGATCGATGAAGCGCAGCGCGTGGCGGACCTGCTGTTCCCGTTGCTGGAGCTGGATCACGGTTTCGACATCCCGCTGTTGTCGACGAGGTGAGCCCGATGCTGTGCTTACCCTGGCGTGCCTTGGCCGCCAATCGACAAGTGCGCCACGGCGCCGGCCTGAGCCTGCTGGTGATCGGCCTGGCACTGGCCGGGCCGCTGCTGGCGCCCCATGGCGCGAGTGAACTGCTCGGCCCGGTGTACGGCGCGCCGAGCACCAGCGCGCCCCTGGGTTACGACTACCTCGGGCATGACGTGCTGTCACGGGTGCTGGTAGGCGGTTGGAGCGTGGTGTGGATGGCGTTGGCGGCCGCCTCGCTGGCGTTGCTGGTGGGCGCGGGCCTGGGGTTGCTGGCGGGGTTTTCCCGGGGGCCGCTGGACCGTTTGATCCGCTGGAGCGCCGACCTGTCCCTGGCGTTTCCCGAGCTGATCCTGGTGCTGCTGGTGGTCTCGCTGCTGGGGCGCGAGCCGTGGCTGATCGTGCTGACGGTGGCCTTCGCGTTCCTGCCCGGCATGATCCGCCAGACCCGCGCCAGCACCCAGGCCGTGGTCGAACAGGAGTTCATCGAAGTACTGCGGGCCATGGGCTTGCCGCGCCGCCATTTGCTGCTGCGCGAAGTGCTGCCGAATATCCTCACGCCCATGCTCGTGCATTTCGGCAGCATGCTGACCTGGGCCATCGGCATCTTGTCGGGGCTGAGCTTTCTCGGCTACGGCGTGGCGCCGCCGGCGGCGGATTGGGGCCTGATGATTAGCGAAAACCAGGGCGGGTTGGTCCTGCAACCCTGGGCCGTGCTGGTGCCGGCGCTGCTGATTGGCGTGTTCGCCTACGCCAGCAACATGCTCGCCGAAGGCATCGGCCGGGTGCGCGCCGGGGTACTGGAGCACACGCCATGACGCCGCTGCGTGTGCAAGACCTGCGGGTGCAACTGGACAGCGGCAAGGCGGTGGTTGCCGACATCCATTTTGCGCTGGAGGCGGGAGAAATCCTCGGCCTGGTGGGGGAGTCCGGCTCGGGCAAGACCACACTGGCCACCGCGTTGCTGGGCCATGTGCGCAAGGGCGCGCGCATCAGTGGCGGGCAGGTGCTGGTCGCCGGCAGCGATCTGCTCGGTTTGCAGGGCGAAGCGTTGCGCCAGGCCCGGGGCGGCGTGATCGCCTATATCCCCCAGGACCCGGCGATGGCGCTCAACCCGGCGCTGCGCATCCTCAGGCAGTTGCAGGAAACCCTGGCCGCCCATGCGCCACAGCTGTCGCCGGAGGCACGCCAGCAGCGCCTGCGCGACACCTTGCAGCAAGTGGGGTTGCCGGATGACGAGGGGTTCCTCAAGCGCTTTGCCCATCAATTGTCCGGCGGCCAGCAGCAGCGGGTATTGCTCGCCCTGGCGTTTATCCTGCGCCCGCAGGTGGTGGTGCTTGATGAACCGACCACCGCGCTGGACGTGACCACCCAGGCGCATTTCTTGAGTGCCTTGCGCCAATTGTGCAAAACCCAGGGCGTGGCGGCGGTGTACGTGTCCCATGATTTGGGGGTGGTCGAGTCCCTGGCCGACCGGGTGATGGTGCTGTACGCCGGCAGGGTGGTGGAATGCGCCGAGACCGCGCAGTTGTTTCGCCAGCCGCAACACCCCTACAGCCAACGCCTGCTGGCGGCGGCACGGCTGGCGGCGCGGCCGCTGGAGGACCTGGCGCAGCAGCCGCTGTTGTTGGAAGTCGATGAGCTGGCGGTGAGTTATGCCGGGCGGCGCGTGGTTGAAGGGGTGAGCCTGCACGTGCGCCGGGGCGAATGCCTGGCCTTGGTCGGCGCCTCGGGTTCCGGCAAAAGCAGCGTGTCCCGCGCGCTGGTCGGCTTGGCCCAGGAAGCGGCAGGGCGCCTGCGATTTGCTGGTGCGCCGCTGAGTCTCGAGGTCGGCGCACGCTCGTCCGAGCAACGGCGGCGCATCCAGTACATCTTCCAAAACCCCCTGCGCGCGTTGAACCCGCGTCACACCGTGGCGCAAAGCCTGGCCACGCCACTGCGGCACTTCTTCGGTCTGCACGGCACGGCATTGCGCGAGCGTATCGAGCAAGCCCTGGCCCGCGTGGCCTTGCCGGTGGCGATTGCCGATGCCTACCCCGGCAGCTTGTCCGGTGGCGAGCGCCAGCGCGTGGCGATTGCCCGGGCGTTGGTGTGCGAGCCGAGGTTGCTGATTTGCGATGAAATTACCTCGGCGCTGGATGTGTCGGTGCAGGCTTCAATCCTCGAATTGCTGCGGGGTTTGCAGGCGGAGGGGATGGTGTTGGTGTTTGTCACCCATGACCTGAATGTGGTGCGGGCGATTGCGGATCGGGTGGTGACACTCGAGGCCGGACAGTTGATTTAACGGATGTACGCGGGCTAAAAATGTGGGAGCGGGCTTGCTCGCGAAAGCGGTGGATCAGTGAATGTATCTTTGACTGACACACCGTATT
>NZ_JANLGL010000090.1:0-22173 GCF_024655625.1 Pseudomonas sp. 18.1.10 | reverse complement strand
TCAGTCAGTACATCTGTGACTGAACCACCGCATTCGCGGGCAAGCCCGCTCCCACAGGGGATTTGTGGTGTTTAGGCGATCGGGTTCAATCCTCGCTGATCGGCAACACGTAGTTCTTGAACTCCGTGTCTTCACGAAACCCGATCGACTCATACGTTTTCTGCGCCACTTCATTGTCACTGCTGGTGGACACCCGCAGCCGCACGGCATGGGTTTCCTTGGCCATTTTTTTCGCGGTGCGCATCAGGTTGTCTGCCACCAGTTGCCGACGGGCGTCTTCGGCCACATAGATGTCGTTGAGAATCCACACGCGCTTGAGCGACAGCGACGAAAAGCTCGGATACAGCTGGCAAAACCCCAACAGCTTCTTGTCATCATCATCGGCCAGGGCCAGGTAAATCACCGACTCCTTGCGCCGCAGGCGCTTTTCGAGGAAGGCCCGCGACGAATCCGGGAAGGGCAACGCCCCGTAGAATTCGCGGTATTTGACGAATAACGGGGTCAACAGGTCCAGGTGTTCCAGGGTCGCTTGAGTAATCCGCATGCCAGGCCTCAACTTCCAAATGGGGTATGACCACACAAGCGGCCGTGACTCGATGCTGCCTAATGGCGTGAAAAAGCGCAATCACGCAGCGATCAGTCATCCGGTGAACTGAGCAGGAAATTGCCTTTCATCAGGTCCGGATCATCCGATTCGATGGTCTGCACCTGCGCCTCATCCTTGAGGTTAACCCCCGACAGCTGCCGGCGACACGCCTCTCGCATCAAGTAAAGCAGGCGATGCGCTGCCATGCCGTAGCTCAGGCCTTCCAGGCGCACGTTGGAGATGCAATTGCGATACGCATCGGTCAGGCCGACCTTGGGGTTGTAGGTGAAGTACAGGCCCAGGCTGTCCGGTGAACTGAGCCCCGGCCGTTCGCCGATCAGGATCACCACCATCTTCGCGCCGAGCAGTTGGCCAATCTCATCGGCCACGGCCACGCGGCCTTGTTCCACCAGGATGACGGGTGACAAGGACCAGCCTTCGGCGTGGGTCTGTTCTTCCATGCGTGTCAGAAACGGCAACGTGTGTTTATGCACGGCGAGCGCGGACAGGCCGTCGGCTACCACCACCGCCAGGTCCACGCCGCCGGGATTTGCCGCTGCATGGTCACGCAGCGCCTGCGCCGATTCATCGCTCAAGCGCCGCCCCAGGTCCGGGCGTTGCAGGTAGCTGTGCCGGTCCGTCGCGGCGCTGTGCAGCAGCAGGCTGTCACGGCCGCGCTCGGCCAACTGGCCACTGAGGCCGGCATGGTCGAAGGGCAGGTGCACCGCGTCCCGCGCCTGGGCGTGGGCGAACTGGAAGTCCAGCTGGGCATTGGTGGGAATGCTGGTGCCGGTACGGCCCAGGGCAATGCGCGCCGGGGTCAGGCGGCGCAGTTCCAGCCACGGGTTCTCTGGTAGGTCGAGTTGCACGGGCGGCTCCTTCATCCCAATTGCGCCAAGGCTTGGCGGAACGCCGGTGGCAGGCTGTTGCCAAAGCGCACCTTGCCGTCGGCTTGCGTGAAGATGCCCATTTTCGCCAGCCACTGTTCAAATTCCGGCGCCGGCTTTAAACCCAAGGTTTGCCGGGCATACAAGGCGTCGTGGAACGAGGTGGTCTGGTAGTTGAGCATGATGTCGTCGGAGCCCGGGATGCCCATGATGAAGTTGATCCCGGCCACGCCGAGCAGGGTCAGCAGGGTGTCCATGTCGTCCTGGTCGGCTTCGGCGTGGTTGGTGTAACAGATGTCGCAACCCATCGGCACGCCCAGCAACTTGCCGCAGAAGTGGTCTTCGAGGCCGGCGCGGATGATCTGTTTGCCGTTGTACAGGTACTCGGGGCCGATGAAACCGACCACGGTGTTTACCAGGAACGGCTTGAAGTGCCGCGCCACCGCATACGCGCGGGTTTCGCAGGTTTGCTGGTCGACGCCAAAGTGCGCATTGGCCGACAAGGCGCTGCCCTGGCCGGTTTCGAAATACATCAGGTTCTGGCCCAGGGTGCCGCGATTCAGGCTCAGGCCCGCGTCGTAACCTTCCTGCAGCACGTTGAGGTTGATGCCGAAACTGGCGTTGGCCGCCTCGGTGCCGGCAATCGACTGGAACACCAGGTCCAGCGGCACGCCACGGTTGATCGCTTCGATGGAGGTGGTGACGTGGGTCAGCACGCAGGCCTGGGTCGGGATCTCGTAGCGCTGGATGATCGCGTCGAGCATCTCCAGCATCGCGCAGATCGAGGCGATGCTATCGGTCGCCGGGTTGATGCCGATCATGGCGTCGCCGTTGCCGTAGAGCAGGCCGTCGAGAATGCTCGCGGCGATGCCCGCCGGTTCGTCTGTAGGATGGTTCGGTTGCAGGCGCGTGGATAAGCGCCCGCGTAGGCCCATGGTGCCGCGGAACTGGGTGACCACGCGGATCTTCTGCGCCACCAGCACCAGGTCCTGCACCCGCATGATCTTGGACACGGCGGCGGCCATTTCCGGTGTCAGCCCTGGCGCCAGCGCGCGTAGGCTGTGTTCGTCGGCGGCGTCGCTGAGCAGCCAGTCGCGCAGGCCGCCGACGGTCAGGTGGCTGACCACGGCGAATGCTTGTTTGTCGTGGGTGTCGATGATTAGCCGGGTGACTTCATCGCTTTCATAGGGAATCAGCGCTTCTTCGAGGAAGTGTTTCAACGGGATATTGGCCAGCGCCATTTGCGCCGCCACCCGCTCGCCGTCGTTCTGCGCGGCCACGCCGGCGAGGAAATCCCCGGAACGGGCGGGGCTGGCCTTGGCCATCACGTCCTTGAGGCTGTCGAAGCGGTAGGTTTGTGTACCCACCGCGTGGGAAAAGCTTGCCATACAGTGTCTCCTTGACGACGCGGGCAGCCGCCCGCGTCGAGGTTTACGGCAGTTAGTGCAAGGCGGCTTCTGCGGCCTGGATCGCCGCGAATTCCTCTTCGGGCGTGCCTGCTACCAAGTGATGCCGGCTGTAGAAAGCAAAGTAAGCAATTAATACTCCATAGATGATCGCGGCGCCAATCACCACGCGTGGATCCACCAGGAAGCCCGCCACCACGGCCACGCAGGCCAGGACCAGGGCGACGCCGGAGGTGAAGATGCCACCAGGCGTGCGGTACGGACGGTCCATTTTGGGGCGACGGATGCGCAGGGTGATGTGCGCGGCCATCATCAGTACGTAGGAAATCGTTGCGCCAAACACCGCGACCAGGATCAGCAAGTCACCCTGGCCGGTCAGCGACAGGCCAAAACCGATGATGCCGGGGATCACCAGCGCCAGTACCGGGGCTTTGCTCTTGTTGGTCTGGGACAGTTTGCGCGGCAGGTAGCCGGCCCGGGACAGGGCAAATATCTGCCGCGAATAGGCGTAGATAATCGAGAAAAAACTGGCGATCAAGCCGGCCAGGCCGACCAGGTTGACGAAACTGCCCATCCACGTCGAACCGCCGTAGGACAGCGCCAACGCCTCAACCAGCGGGTTGCCGGATTTGACCAGCGCATAGGTGCCCGCGCCGCCCGGTGCGATCACCAGGATCAGCAGGGCGAAACTGGTCAGCACCACAATGGCGCCAATCAAGCCGCGCGGCAGGTCGCGTTTGGGGTTCTTGGTTTCTTCAGCCGCCAACGGCACGCCTTCGACGGCGAGGAAAAACCAGATCGCGTAAGGAATCGCCGCCCACACACCCACGTAGCCGAAGGGCAGGAAGGTGCTGGCGCCCTTGGCTTCCGTCACCGGAATATCCAACAGGTTGGCCACATTGAAGTGCGGCACCATCGCCACCAGGAACACGCCGAGGGCAATCGCGGCGACGGCGGTAATCACAAACATCAGCTTCAAGGCTTCGCCGACGCCAAAGATGTGGATGCCGATAAAGATGATGTAGAACGCCAGGTAAATCATCCAGCCGCCAATGCCGAACAGCGACTCGCAATAGGCGCCGATAAACACCGCAATGGCGGCAGGGGCGATGGCGTATTCGATCAGGATCGCGGTGCCGGTGAGGAACCCACCCCAAGGGCCGAATGCGCTGCGGGCGAAGCCGTAGCCGCCCCCCGCAGTAGGAATCATGGAGGACAATTCGGCCAGGGAAAAGCACATGCACAGGTACATGGTGGCCATCAGCAATGTGGCGAGGAACATACCGCCCCAGCCGCCCTGGGCCAGGCCGAAGTTCCAGCCGGCGTAGTCGCCGGAGATGACGTAGGCAACACCAAGGCCCACCAGCAGCACCCAGCCGGCGGCGCCTTTTTTCAGTTCGCGTTGTTGGAAGTATTGGGAATCGACTTTTTCGAAGTCGACGGAAGATCCAGTCGGTTCGCTAGGCATGGGGAAGTACCTTTCATTGTTATTGTTTTTAACTCGGCATCTGTGCGCCGAATGCATGTAAGCAAGTACTTATGAAGATCTAAGTGTGGGAGCTGGCTTGCCTGCGATAGCGGTGTGTCATTCAACAGAGGTATTGGCTGTGCTGGCCTCATCGCAGGCAAGCCAGCTCCCACATTTGATTGCATTTCAAATGCGGGAGCGGGGGGAGTTAGAAGAACCCCAACGGATTAATGTCGTAGCTCACCAGCAAGTTCTTGGTCTGCTGGTAATGGTCCAACATCATCTTGTGCGTCTCACGGCCCACACCGGACTTCTTGTAACCGCCAAACGCGGCATGCGCCGGGTACAGGTGGTAGCAGTTGGTCCACACGCGGCCCGCCTTGATCGCCCGGCCCATGCGGTAGGCGCGGTTGATGTCACGGGTCCACAAGCCGGCACCCAGGCCGAACTCGGTGTCGTTGGCAATCGCCAGGGCTTCGGCTTCGTCCTTGAAGGTGGTGATGCTGACCACCGGGCCGAAGATTTCTTCCTGGAACACGCGCATTTCATTGGTGCCCTTGAGCAGGGTCGGCTGGATGTAATAGCCGCCGGCCATGTCGCCGCTGAGCTTCTCGACCTTGCCGCCGGTCAGCAGTTGCGCGCCTTCACCCTTGGCGATTTCCAGGTAGGACAGGATCTTGTCGAACTGCTGCTCGGACGCCTGGGCGCCGACCATGGTGTCGGTGTCCAGCGGGTCGCCGCGTTTGATCGCCTCGATCTTTTTCATCACGACTTTCATGAAGTCGTCGTAGATCGACTCCTGCACCAGCGCACGGGATGGGCAGGTGCACACTTCACCCTGGTTGAAGAACGCCAGCACCAAACCTTCGGCCGCTTTCTCGATAAAGGACGGCTCGGCCTGCATGATGTCTTCGAAGAAGATGTTCGGCGACTTGCCGCCCAGCTCAACGGTGGACGGAATGATGTTGGTGGCCGCCGCATGCATGATGTGCGAACCCACCGGCGTGGACCCGGTGAACGCAATCTTGGCGATTCGCTTGCTGGTGGCCAGCGCTTCACCGGCTTCCTTGCCGAAACCGTGCACCACGTTGAGCACGCCCGGTGGCAGCAGGTCGCCGATGACTTCCAGCAGCACGTTGATGCCCAGCGGCGTTTGCTCGGCCGGCTTGAGCACCACGCAGTTGCCTGCGGCGAGGGCTGGGGCGAGTTTCCAGGCGGCCATCAGCAGTGGGAAGTTCCACGGGATGATCTGGCCAACCACGCCCAGCGGCTCGTGGAAGTGGTAGGCGGCGGTATGTTCGTTGATCTCTGCGCTGCTGCCTTCCTGGGCGCGGATGCAGCCGGCGTAGTAGCGGAAGTGGTCGGCGGCCAGCGGGATGTCGGCGTTGAGGGTCTCACGCACGGCTTTGCCGTTGTCCCAGGTCTCGGTGATGGCCAGCAGTTCGAGGTTTTGTTCGATGCGGTCGGCGATTTTCAACAGCACCAGCGAGCGGTCCTGCACCGAGGTCTTGCCCCAGGCGTCCGCGGCAGCGTGGGCGGCGTCGAGCGCCTTGTCGATGTCTTTGGCAGTGGAGCGGGGGAATTCGGCGATAGGCTTGCCGTTGACCGGCGAGGTGTTGGTGAAATAGTTGCCATCGACCGGCGCAACGAATTCGCCACCGATGTAATTGCCGTATTTGGCCTTGAACGAAACGATGGCGCCTTCAGTACCGGGGTGTGCGTAACGCATGGTGGGTATCTCCTGGCTTTTATGTTTATTGGAGTGCAGCGCAGCAGCGCTTGATAAAGCGTAGAGCAAAGGTTGGGCCACTGCGTTGCAGGCCAGGTAAATCAAGGGGTTGGGGTTTGTTGCAAAGCGTTGCTGTGGCAGGCCTGATACAGGCGATGTGACAATTTGTGCCATAAGCGGTACAGCCTGTGACCGGTGAGTCCGGCCGGGATTGCATTGGCAGGATGCCTGGGGGATGCTGGCCGTTCTCACGCAGGGAGAATAATAAGAAATGCACAACGATCATTTCAGTCGGCATGCCCAACAAGTCCTGACCGTTACCCGCGGACAAGATCTTTCCAACGGCCCCGCCAGTGACCCGTCCATCGCCCGTTCCTGGCTACGTTGCCTTGAGGACTACCACCTCGACCCTGCGCTGACCATCGCCCCCACCGTGCTTGAGCACGGTCGCCTGCTGGAAAGCCGCGAGCGCCTGCAACAAGTGCTGCACATCGCCGGCAGCGAGATGAATAGCCTGCATCAACAGTTATCGGGTGCCGGGCATGCGGTGCTGCTGACGGATGCGCGCGGGGTGATCCTCAACTGTGTCACCGCGCCGTCCGAGCGCAAGATTTTCGAGCGTGCCGGGTTGTGGCTCGGTGCAGATTGGAGCGAGGCCTGTGAAGGCACCAATGGCATCGGCACCTGCCTGGTGGAACGCCAGTCCCTGACCATTCACCGAGATGAGCATTTTCGCGGTCGGCATACCGGGCTGACGTGCTCGGCGAGCCCGGTATTCGACCCCCATGGCGACTTGCTGGCGGTGCTCGATGTGTCTTCCGCGCGCGAAGCGGTGTCGCGCCAGAGCCAGTTCCATACCATGGCACTGGTTAATCTGTCGGCAAAGATGATCGAAAGCTGTTACTTCCTGCGGCACTTTGAAAACCACTGGTTATTGCGTTTTCACTTGCAGGCCGAGTCGGTGGGGCTGTTCAGTGAAGGATTGCTGGCGTTTGACGGTGAAGGGCGCATATGTGCGGTGAACCAGAGCGCGCTCAACCTGCTGGGGCAGAGGCGTGGCGGTTTGCTGGGGCAACCGGTGGAGGCGTTCTTCGAGTGTTCGCTGGATCAATTGCTTGGCCGCGCCAGCGCCAATGCCACCGCCAGTTGGCCGTTACGTACGCGCGATGGTCGGCATCTGTTCGCCGCATTGCGCGGCCAGGTGCGCAGCCTGTCGACACCCGTGGCCCAGCCCACACCCCCGCGTCTGCCGGGGATTTGCCTGGGCGACCCGGCACTGCAAAGTGATTTTCGCAAGGCATTGCGTGTGTTTGAACGTGATGTGCCGCTGTTGGTCAAGGGTGAAACCGGTTCCGGCAAAGAAGCATTCGCCAAGGCGGTGCACCAGGCCAGCCAGCGAGCCCTCAAGAATTTTGTTGCACTCAATTGCGCGGCCATTCCCGAGAGCCTGATCGAAAGCGAGTTGTTCGGCTATCGCGGTGGCAGTTTCACCGGCGCCCGCAAGGAAGGCATGCCCGGCAAGTTGCAACAGGCGGATGGCGGCACATTGTTCCTCGACGAAATCGGTGACATGCCGTTGGCGTTGCAGACACGCCTCTTGAGAGTGCTGGAAGACCGCATGGTGGTGCCCATCGGTGGCGAACCCCAGGCAGTGGATGTCAGGATCATCAGCGCTACTCATCGCAATTTGCTTGAGCGCGTTCAGGCGGGCAGCTTTCGGGAAGACTTGTATTACCGGCTGAACGGTCTGGAAGTGGCATTGCCGCCGCTGCGCGAGCGCAAGGACAAACCGCAACTGTTGGACTTTTTACTGGGTCAAGAGGCCGGCGAGCAGGCTGTAGTGTTGACGGGCGCGGCTCGTGAGGCGCTGCTTGCGTATGCCTGGCCGGGCAATGTGCGGCAATTGCGCATGGCCTTGCGCACGTTGGTGGCGCTGGCTGAGTGCGGGCGTGTCACGTTGGATGATGTGCCCGCGTCCATCCGCGAGGGGGCTACGGCCATCGCGTGCGTTGAGGTTTCGCCCCTGCACGCGGCTGAGCGACAAGCACTATTGAGTGTTCTTGAGCAGCAGCGCTGGCATATGACTCATACCGCAGAGCAACTTGGCGTCAGCCGCAATACGTTGTACCGAAAGTTGCGTAAATATGGCGTTACATTGCCAGGGGCTATAAGACGTTAGCCTTGCCGTTTCGGCTTGTTGTTGTGGAGAGGTTTTTTGTTGGATTATTTTTCATCGTGCAACCTGTGAAAATGTTAGTTGCGTGTGCTGGAACTTCTTTGTTGGGGTGACCACATAATTGATCGAGGACTGAAGAGTTTGTTTTCGGTGTTCGAATACTAATGGGGTCGCCTGCTGGTTCAGTAGGACGGGTACTTTATAGGGAGCATGATACGACTCGGCATTGTGCAGTATTCGAATGAACGGTCGTTAGGTTCGCCGCCCATCATAAATGCATGTGGCGAGCCGTTCATCAAAACTGTGAGGTGTCGCATGGCTGTGAATAACAGTGGTTCAGTGTATGTCGGACCAAATTATAACTATCGTAATCAGCAGAAATTCGAGGCGAAGAGTCCTTTGCCGCCGGTTACTCAACATGGGCCAGCGGCTGGCTCCGACGTTTCTCGAACGGCAGCTGATGCTGATTTAGCGAAACAGTATGGGGGAGCTCTGTTAACCGGCAAGCCGATTGAGGTGCCTGTCGCGTCCTCATTGGGGCGTTGGCTGGAGGCGCTACGAATACTTGTCGACTCCCCTGCGTTCAAGCAGGTGCTGGCACTTGTCGGGCAAGGTAATGGTTCCTATACCATCGACCGTACCAAGGGGGAAGTTCTATTTAGTAGCGGAGTAAAATTGACCCGCAACTCTCCAGAACTCGCCAACGTGCCGGGGGGTAAAGAACTTTTCGAAAGTTTGATTTCCACAGTGAGGACAATTTTTCCTTACGACATTGAATATAATCATGAAACGCTTGAGACAGGCGCGTCTGGCGGTATTCAGGTCGATCAAAGTACGATCCAGCACTTTTATGGTGAGCCCTCGCTCAGGACGAATGAGCAAAAAAATGCGCGTGCAAAAGAGCTTACCAATCGCCCGATATTCAACGGTCAGGGGGCGTTGCCGGATGACAATAAGCGTATGCAAATTGTACGCATGGCAGGTGACGCCAGTACGATGATGAATCTGCTCAATGCTTTGGAAAAGCAGGGTGAGACGCCCAATGCGAAATGGGATTTGGATAGCATTTCCGTAACGGTTGAACCCCACTCCGAACTGTGGAGCGCACAGCAAAAACAGCCGGTCAGGATGAGTGCCCAGCAGTTGCTCACTCACTATGGTTTGCAAGCACCCACCACACCGGAGGAGGTTAAAAACTTGCAGCGAGCGTTGTCTGCGCCGCCATTGGTTGCGCCCCCTGAGGGGAATTTTGGCGGATTGCTCGGCAAAAACGTGCCATTGGGTGAAGAGGCTCAGGAACAGATCAAGGCCACTGTCAGCTCCTGGAAATCGCAGCAAACTCCACCGCCGGGTGGCGCGCCGGAGCAAGGGACCACACTGGTTAGTTATCTGGCGCGTTGGGTGCCTCAGTCAGTGACAATACAGACCAGTCAGGACCCCAAGGCGTATATCCAAGCCTTGATCAGCACCCCTCAAGCCCTTGCGCTGGGTAAGCAACTGCAGGCGACGATCGGCGCACTCGATACCCCGAACAGCGTGCAGGATGCATTGCTGGCCGCGTTGGGGCTGGAGGCAGACCCTAATGCTGGTCAGCAACGTGATAACTTGGCCGGCTATAACGTGCGTCAGCCAGATAATTGGAAGCGATCACCGGCTGAAATCGTCAGGCGTTTCGAAGCGCACCTAGCCATTCGCTTTGGCCCGGCGGCGGCGAGAGTAATGGCCTTCCAATTACTGGCCATGTCATCCCCCGAGTTCCTGGTCAAGGGGATTCCGACTTCAATGGTCTACGGCTCTGTGCAATGGGCCGCGTTCAGCGCGGCTGTCACGCGCCGCGAGTTGGACACCCCTGGATCGTCGGCTGGGCAGAGCTATGACGAGATCATGGCTCATGACGCCATCGAGCCTATTACAGAGAGCGATCAGCGTCATTCACGGATGTCTGCAGTGCAATCGTTGATTGAGTGGGGGATCGCCAATGGCGTCATTGAGGAAGACAGTGAGGGCAATTACAGCCCCGAGACTATCCAGCGTGTAGCGGCAGCCCAGCAAAAGCAGGTTAACGCCATAATTGACTTCACCGAAGTATTCGCTACCCCAATGCCGACGCGCCGTGAGTTGGCGATATCTGAACTGACGCGAGTATACGGTGCAGATAAGGCGCATCTTTTTGATATGCCGGTTTTTAAGCGTATTGGTGTGACTTTTAGAGATACTCAAAAATACTCGTTGTTGGATATTTATATGTCGGACGAGCTGAACAGTTACCGTTGGATGTCTGAGGGGCGCAATGGACTGTCTTTCAGGAAGTTCCAAAAGCTCTTTGGTGCGCTGAACAATGTAGATAAAAAACTTGACGAGGAGTTTGACAAGTATACTCGGAATATGAGTAAGGCGGCAGGTGCTAACTACCAGTATCAGGTGTCGCAATTGCCGCTTGAAGATCGACATCGGTTTGAGCGCGGCCGTGTTGGAATGGAATATATAGAATCTACTGAAAGTACCAACTTTCCCAAAGATAGCGAGCAACATCCGATATTCAGACTCTTTGGGCAGGGCGCGTTCATTATATATACTCAGCTCAATGGGGATAGAGTCGACTATGTCTACTCGCCAGCGTTAGGCAAAATCATCAAGGTGGGCGAACGGCTTCCTGGTGTCTCCGAGGGGTGGGACATAAAGGTCGGTGAACGTAAAAAGAACGGGTGGAGGAGGACTCGTCACGACTTGATCGTGGGCGGTGAACGTTACGAATTAAATATGAGAGCGCACTCGGGTAGAGCATTTGAAGCGTTGTCCCCGCCGCATCCGAAACTAAGTACGGATGCGCCGTCGGCCAGGACCGGCGAGATATCCGAGGCCATCACTTCCATTTATGCTGATGCAGTCAGTCAGTTCAAGGCGTCGGCCCGTGGAATGACCGAAAGGGAGAAATCAAAGGCGCGGAGTGCATTTTTGGAAAACTTCTTTCTGGGCTTCATTCCCGGTTACAAACTTATTAAAGCCATCATTGATGGTGACAAATATGAAGCTGTGATTGCCGGGCTGTTTGATCTCATCGGCTTATTGGCGCCTCCACTGAAAGGCGGTATTCAAGCCCTTAGAGCAGGTACCAAAGGGCTCAGTGCCATCGCGGGTTTCGTTAAAGGCTTTGCCCGGGACGGGGTAAAAGGGCTGAACACGTTCGGCAGTTTTTATGATGCAGGCAAGGGTGTTTTCAAGTTAGGCAAGACGATATTGAAAACAATGCCCAACTTAAAATCTTCGGTGATTTACTTTAGTAGCTTTCGTCACCTGCCCGGGAACAGCGGTGGTCGGGACGTCCCTCACGGTGGATACAAGCAGCATATTGCCGAAGGAACTTATCGCTCCTCGGGTACGGGGGGCAAAGATGTTCCAGTCGTGGCGGTGCAACGAGATGGCAAGTGGTATGCCTTCGACACACATACCAATGCACCCTATGGTCCTGAGTTGAAAGGTTTCAAACCCAGCATCGCAAAGGGAGTACGTAATCCGATTTCTAACGTCGAACCGTCGGTAAACACTGTGAATGATGTGAGGTAGGCCTACGCCGAACATCAGGCCATTCAGGCCAGCCAAGGGCCGCTCCAGCCTCTCCTCGCCAGCGCGGAGAGGCATTCCCTGGACCCAATGGAAAGCGTGTGGCCCAGTGTAAGAGAGGGTATGTGTTGTCGTCAGCTGAACCGTGTTTTCAGGATCATGGTGAACCTGTCATACACGTTGTAGTGGCGTGTTCTGCTGGAACGGCTGGTGAGTTTTTGCGCACTTAATAGAGGCAACAACTTCCAGTGTTTCCAAACAACAAAAAACCATGGCGGTGAACACGATGAACATTACAACACCCGCACTTAGTTTTATTCCTCAACCCCTCTCGCCCACGGAGGTGCCGGCTCAGCAACCGGCGTCACCCAGTGCAGCGCCCGCTGATCAACCTTTGTCGCGCAGCAAGCGGGCCCTTAAAGGCAACGGCTTTTTTTCATGGTTTGGCAGCAAGCCACCGGTCTCCACGTTGCCGGTTCCCGTACCCAAGCCCAAGCCCAAACCACATCCCACGCCAAAACCACAGCCGGATCCCAAGCCCAAGCCAGACATCAAGCCTGGCCCATCCCCCAAGCCCGAGGGCGCGTTCAAGAATGTTGCGCAGTCAGTCATTGCTAAACTCAAGGCCAACGATAAGTCGCTTCTCGAGAGCCTGGGCAAGCGCTCCACGATGAGCGTCGCCGAGGTCACTAAGCGGGTCATTGACGCCGAGAGCCTGGTCAAGGCCGGCGTGATCTCCTCCACACCCAAGGCCAGCCAGGTGGCGCGTGATGCGTTCATCAGCGCAGGTATCACCGGGTTGGTCAGTGCGCCGATGAATGTGGCGGCTTATGCGGGGTCTGTGGCCAGTGGGGAGGCGATCAAGGCGACCTATGCGCCGGGCGTGTTGCCGCCGCCGTTTTTACCGGGAGCGACAAGCCAGGGCAAGGCGGCGGATACCACGGCCAGCCAATCCATGCCTGTGGCCGACTCAACTGCGGTGGTGCAGGGCTCTATCGACGAACGTTTGGACGATTTCGAGATGAAGTTACTGGGCATGGCCACCACCGTTATGTTTGTGTTGGGTGATACCAGCAAGGTTTTCACCAAGGATGAAAGTTGGCCGAAAGATGAAAACGGGCGTTTAGGTAATTTGGAAAAGTTGTTGGGCGAGTCCGAACAGCAATTAAAAAAAGCCACCCGGCAGAATGGGATCATTTTTAAACCGTATAAACCGGGTGCACCAATACCTGAGGGCGCAAGAGAGCGCTTGGAACTCATTGGGCAAAAATATGAGCGTATGCTCGAATCGTATGACAAGTTACGTTATCTCGCAGCGATGAAAAACCTCGAAAACCAATCTGAAACATCAATGACCGCTTGAGTATCAGAAGTGCCGAGCGAGTTGCGCTGCACGCACCTTGCTCGGCATGGCCTGCATAAAGAGTGCGATTTCCCCCTTCCTGCGCTAACCTGCCTCGATGTTTTACGAGGTCGATCATGCACATTCATATTCTTGGTATCTGCGGCACTTTCATGGGCTCGATGGCGGTTCTTGCCAAGGAACTGGGTCATCACGTCACCGGCTCCGACGCCAACGTCTACCCCCCCATGAGCACGCAGCTGCAAGCTCAGGGCATTGAACTGACCCAAGGCTACGACCCGGCGCAATTCGACCCGGTCCCGGACCTGGTGGTGATCGGCAATGCCATGGTGCGTGGCAATCCGGCAGTCGAATATGTGCTCAACAAAGGCTTGCCGTATGTCTCCGGCCCCCAGTGGCTGGCGGACCATGTGCTGCAAGGCCGTTGGGTCCTGGCCGTCGCCGGCACCCACGGCAAGACCACTACCAGCAGCATGCTCGCCTGGGTGCTGGAACATGCCGGCATGAGCCCGGGCTTCCTGATTGGCGGTGTGCCGCAGAACTTCTCGGTATCGGCGCGCCTGGGTGACACGCCGTTCTTCGTGATTGAAGCCGATGAGTACGACAGCGCCTTCTTCGACAAGCGCTCCAAGTTCGTGCACTACCGCCCGCGCACGGCGATCCTGAATAACCTCGAGTTCGATCACGCGGACATCTTCCCGGACCTGCAGGCGATCGAGCGGCAGTTCCACCATCTGGTGCGCACCATCCCGAGCGAAGGCCTGGTGATCCACCCCACCACCGAGCCGGCCTTGCAGCGTGTGATCGACATGGGCTGCTGGACCCCGGTGCAAACCACCGGTGCGGGCGGGCAATGGCAGGTCAAGTTGCTCAGCGAAGACGGTTCGCGGTTTGAAGTGTTGTTTGACGGCGAGGCCCAAGGCGTTGTCGATTGGGATATGACCGGCCAACACAACGTTGCCAATGCCCTGGTGACCCTGGCGGCCGCACGCCATGTTGGCGTGGTGCCATCCATGGGTATCGCGGCATTGAGCGCGTTCAAGAGCGTGAAGCGGCGCATGGAAAAAGTCGCCGACGTGAATGGGATTACCATCTACGACGACTTTGCCCACCACCCGACGGCAATTGCGACGACGTTGGATGGCTTGCGCAAGCGCGTGGGCGATGCGCCGATCATTGCGATTGTCGAGCCGCGTTCCAATTCCATGAAGCTTGGCGCGCACCGCGATGGCCTGCCGGAAAGCGTCAACGACGCCAATCAGGTGGTCTGGTACGCACCGGCCAACCTGGGCTGGGACCTGCCGGCGATTGCGGCGCTGTGCACCGTGCCGTCAACGGTCTGCGACTCCATCGAGGGCATCATTGAACACGTCAAGCAGCTCGCCAAGCCCGGCACCCATGTGGTGGTGATGAGCAACGGCGGCTTCGGCGGCCTGCACGGTAAATTGGCCGAGGCGCTGAAATGAGCGGCCCGGAACGCGTCACCCTGGCGATGACCGGCGCGTCCGGCGCGCCCTACGGCCTGCGCCTGCTGGATTGCCTGGTGCGCGAAGACCGTGAAGTGCACTTCCTGATCTCCAAGGCCGCGCAGTTGGTGATGGCCACCGAGACCGACGTCGCCCTGCCGCCCAAGGTGCAGATGATGCAGGCGTTCCTCACCGAATACACCGGTGCGGCGGCGGGCCAGATCAAGGTCTACGGCAAGGAAGACTGGATGTCACCGGTGGCTTCCGGCTCCGGCGCGCCGGCGGCGATGGTGGTGGTGCCGTGTTCCACCGGCACCTTGTCGGCGATTGCCACGGGCGCGTGCAACAACCTGATCGAGCGCGCGGCGGACGTGACCTTGAAGGAGCGCCGCCAGCTGATCCTGGTGCCGCGCGAGGCGCCGTATTCAAGCATTCACCTGGAGCACATGCTCAAGTTGTCGAACATGGGCGTGACCATCTTGCCGGCGTCCCCCGGTTTTTATCACCAACCGCAGACCATCGATGACCTGGTGGACTTTGTGGTGGCGCGCATCCTCAACTTGCTGAACATCCCGCAGGACATGCTGCCGCGTTGGGGTGAGCACCATTTGAGCAGCGATGAATAAGGCGCTGTTGATCCTGCTGGCGCTGCAACTGGCAGGTTGCGCCACCGCACGCACGCTGGATGCGGCGCAACCCGGCGCGCCGGTGGTGTATGCCGGTACGCGCCTGGATCTGTATGCAATGAATGGCGGTTGCTGCGCCAAGGATCGGTTTGGGGCTGAGGCGCCGAGTTATCCGGGGGTAGACCTGCCGGCGAGTGCGGTGCTCGATACCTTGTTGTTGCCGTTGTCGGTGTTGACGGTGCTGGGCGTAGGATTCAATGCCACAGGCGGCCTGTAGAAGTGTATTGCCTGGGCTGGCCTCTTCGCAGGCAAGCCAGCTCCCACAGGGGAATGCATTTCAAATGTGGGAGCGGGCTTGCCCGCGAAGAGGCCGGCCCAGCCACTGCAAATCATTTGCCGAGCTTGCGCAACTCATCCGACTCCACCACCCGCACCCCATCCTGCTCTTCCAGCGCCAGGCGCCACATGGCCCGGGCCAGTTCGCACACCTCGATGCCGCGGTATTTGCCAGGAATCAGCTTTGACAGTGGCCCTGCCAGTTGCTCGGCCAGGCGCGGCTCCAAGCGCTCGCCCAGCAACAGCGACGGCCGTACGATCGTCAGTTGCGGCCAGCCCTGGGCTTTCAGCGCCTGTTCCATTTCGCCTTTGACGCGGTTGTAGAAGATCGAGGATTTCGGGTCGGCGCCAATCGCGCTGATCACGATCAGGTGCCGTGCGCCCATCTCCCGCGCACGCTTGGCGAAGGCCACCACCATGTCCAGGTCGACCGCGCGGAATGCCGCTTCGGAACCGGCCTGCTTGATGGTGGTGCCCAGGCAGCAGAAGGCTATATCCACCCGCCCACTCAGTTGCGGCAGGAACACCGCCGGATCGCCCACCGGGTTTTCCAGGTGCGGATGTTCGGCCAGTGGTTTGCGGCTGGGTGCCAGCACGCGGGTCACGGTGGGTTCGTTGAGCAGGCGGTCAAGCAGATGCTCGCCGGTGAGGCCAGAGGCTCCGGCCAGCAGGATATGTTGAGGCGTCAGGTACATGGTGTTTCCCCCTTGTTACACGTTACAGCTTAGTTGCCTTTGGCTTCCTTGCTATTCATTGAGACGCTTTCGAGCGCCTTTCGTGCCTGTTGCTTGCGTAATAATTGCCAGTGGGCGATCACGCCTTTGGGGGCCCAGATCTGCGGTTCAGAGGCTTCGAAGTTGTCCGCCTGCTCGCGTTCGGCCACGTGCAGTTGCGCCAGTTTGAAGGCTTGCTGCAGGTCGTCGGTCTGGTTGAAGGCTTGGGCGAAGAGGGCGTCGCCGAAGTAGGTGAAGTCGGCCTCCTCGGAACAGCCGAACGACACGCGATCGGCGCGCGAAGCGGTCATGACAAGGGTGCGTTCGTCTTTCAGCGCCGGGATAAACCCCCCTGAGTAACAGGCGGAAATCACGATGATCTTGTCGCGATTTTTCAGCGGCGTGAGCACGGCGGCCAATTCGTCGGCCGGCAGGTCGGCCAGCTCCATGCGCGGTTGGTCCAGCACCAGTTCGTGTTCGTGGGTGCCGTGGCTGGTCATGTAGATGAATACCAGGTCTTCCGGCCCCGTGCGGTCGGCCAGGGTTTGCACGGCGCGGCGCAGGCTTTCGCGGGTGGCCAGGGGGCGATCGGCGATGTGGTCGCGGTGGTTGACCAGGCGAATCTGCCCGCGCGCGCCGAAACGGGTGGCGAGCATGTTGCTGACGTAGTCGGCTTCGCGCAGGAATACGCTTTGCTTGCCATCACCGGCCAGCACCAGGCTGTACAGCTCGACGGCGGGGGTCGAGGCGGGCACCGCCGCGAGGGCTGCATCGAGCAAGTGGCCTTGGGCCAATACGCCGGTTTCCAGCGGGTCGGGCAGCAGCTTGCCGTCGGCGTCACGCACACGCATGCCATTGACCCAGGTGCCGGCCTGTACGGTGCCATCGGTGAGGACAAGGGTGCCGCGGCCCTGGTAGCTGTCGCTGTCGAAGCCGCCGATATAGAAGCTGCCATCGGTGAGGTTCAGGCGACCTTCACCGGTGAAGCGCCAATCGCTGAACTGGCCGACGTAGTGGCTGCCATCGACGCCGATCAATTCGCCTTTGCCGCTCAGCGCACCTTCCTTGAACTGGCCGATCCACACGTCGCCGTCGGCATTTTCATAGCGGCCCTTGCCGTTGAGCTGGTTCTGCTTGAACTGGCCCACATAGATATCGCCGTCGGCGCTGTTGAAGGTGCCGTTGCCTTCGAGCTGGCCATCGACGAAGTGGCCGCTGAACTGGTTGCCGCTGTCGTCGTTGCGCTGGCCTTCGCCATTCGGCTTGCCGTGGGCGAACTGGCCCTGGTATTGGCTGCCATCCGCCAGCTCCAGGCGGCCGAGGCCGGAATACTGGTCGGCATTGAATTCGCCGCGATAGGTCATCTGCCCCTCTTTGAGGGTGCCTTCGCCGTTGCGCCGGCCACGCTTGAAGCCGCCGACGTAGCTGCTGCCCGGCGTGGTCAGGCTGCCTTGGCCATCGAACAGGCCTTGCTGGAATTCGCCTTTATAGACCTCGCCGTTGCTGCCATGCCATTCGCCCTGGCCGTGCCACTGGCCCTTGTCGAACTGCCCGGCGTACCAGCTGCCGTTGGGGTAGTCCACACGGCCCTGGCCTTGCAACAGGCCGTTGACCACATCGCCCCGGTAACGGCCGCCGTCGGGCAGGCGCGCATCGGGCGGCAACAGCGATTCGCCGTCTCCGCAAGCGGTGAGCAACAGGGCAAGGGCAAGGGGAGCGAGTGGGCGCATAGCGGGATCCGGGTAATTGAGCGCCGAGTATGCCGCAGCCGCGAGGTTCATACATAAATTTACATACCCTGTGGTGAGTTTCAGTGCCTCACCACAGGGCCGGGCTTACACGAAGCAGAGTGACAGCGACTCGGCGATGTAAGCAGGTTTTTCCTGGCCTTCGATTTCCAGGGTGGCGGTGGCCTTGAACAGCCATTGCCCGGGTTTTTTCTCGGTGACGTCGGTCAGTGTCACGTTCAGGCGCACCTTGGAGTTGACCTTGACCGGCTGGATAAAGCGCACGCTGTCCAGGCCGTAGTTGACCGCCATCTTCAGGCCCTCGGGCATGATAAGGATGTCTTCCATCAGCTTGGGCATCAACGACAACGACAGGAAACCGTGGGCAATCGTGCTGCCAAACGGGGTTTGCGCGGCCTTGACCGGGTCAACGTGGATGAACTGATGATCGCCAGTGGCCTCGGCGAACAGGTTGATCCGCGCCTGGTCGATGGTGAGCCATTCGGAACGTCCCAGTTCCTTGCCGACATAATCTTTGAGCTGCGCTACAGGTACATAGGGCATTGCGTCTCTCCTTGGTTCATCGGTTTTTATAGGTGTGCGAAATCCATCTTAGATCATCATGGGCAACAGGCCCGGTCAACCCACCATGCTTTTGGCGAATGCCGAAGCATAGGGCTGGCGTGCTTATAATGCGGGCGAGTTTTGACGGGGGGGAGAACGCATGCTGTTACGTGGGCTGACATGGCTGGTGCTGTTCCAATTGATCGGTACGGCGCTCAACCATTTGCTGCTGCCGATATTGCCGGGGCCGATTATCGGCTTGCTGTTGATGCTCGGTTTTCTGATCTGGAACGGCGAGGTCGGCGAGCCCCTGAGCCTGGCGGCCAGCAGCTTGTTGCGCTACCTGCCATTGCTGCTGGTGCCACCCGCCGTCGGGGTGATGGTGTACGCCAAGGACATTGCGGCGGACTTCTGGGCCATCGTCGGCGCGCTGGTGCTGTCGCTGGTGATTGCCATGGGCTTTGTCGGCGTGTTGATGCAGCACATGGTCAAGCGCAAGGAGAAGGACCAATGATCGTCGACTGGCACGGCGCGTGGACCGCAGTGATTCATCACCCCTTGTTTGGCATCGGCATCACCCTGGGCGCCTATCAGTTGGTGCTGGCCGGTTTCGAGAAAACCCGCTGGATCTTCCTGCAGCCGGTGCTGGTGTCCATGCTGCTGGTGATTGGTATCTTGCTCACCTGTGGCCTGAGCTACGCCGAGTACCGCAAGAGCACCGAGATCATGGGCATCCTCCTGGGCCCCGCGACCGTCGCGTTGGCGGTGCCGCTTTATCTGAACCTGCGGCGCATCCGTCAATTGTTCTGGCCGATTTTTACTACGCTGGTGATAGGCGGGGTGTTGGCCACGGGCTTGTGTGTGCTGCTGGGGTGGTGGTTCGGTGCCGAACACATGATGCTGATGACCATGGCGCCCAAATCGGTGACGTCGCCGATCGCCATGCTGGTGGCCGAGCAGATCGGCGGCGTGGCGGCGTTGGCAGCGGTGTTTGTGCTGATAACCGGGGTGGTGGGCGCGATGGTCGGCCCGGCGCTGTTGTCCCGCCTCGGCGTGCGCAGCCCCGAAGCGCGCGGCATGGCGCTGGGGATGACGGCTCACGCGGTCGGCACCTCGGTGGCGTTGCAGGAAAGCGAAGAGTGCGGTGCCTTTGCGGCGCTGGCCATGAGTCTGATGGGCGTGGCCACGGCAGTATTCCTGCCGCTGGCTGTGTCGGTGATCGTTTAAACCGGGTTTAAGGAAACCTTTATGAGTCTGGCGCTGTTTCCGCTCAATACCGTGCTGTTCCCTGGCTGCACCCTCGACCTGCAACTGTTCGAGGCGCGCTACCTGGACATGATTAGCCGCTGCATGAAGAAGGGCGAAAGCTTCGGTGTGGTGTGCATCCTCGACGGCAGCGAGGTGGGCATGGCCCCGGATGGCTACGCGCTGATCGGTTGTGAAGCGCTGATTCGTGACTTCAAGCAGCAGGACAATGGCCTGTTGGGGATTCGTGTCGAAGGCGGGCGCCGTTTTCGTGTGCGTGACGCCGGGGTGCAGAAGGACAATTTGCTCGTAGCCGACGTGCAATGGCTGGAAGAGTTGCCGGACCAGGCGCTGGAAGAAGAAGACGCTGACCTGCTGGCGTTGCTCCAGGCCCTGGCCGAGCACCCGATGGTGGCCTCGCTGGACATGGGCACCCAGGCCGACGGTCAGCAAGCCCTGGGCAACCAGTTGGCCTACTTGTTGCCCTTTACCGAGGCCGACAAGATCGACCTGCTGCAACTCGACGATCCGCAGCAGCGGCTGGATGCGATCCAGATGTTGCTCGACGAGTTGCAGGGTGAGTTGTTCAACTGAGTTTCGGAATTATCTGGCGCGGTTTTCAGATGTTCTTTCGTTGTTCTGCGCGCGTTGCCTGAAATAGTTTCCGACCACACAACGGTGATCGGGGATGAACATGATTCGACCAACGCAATCGGAGCAAGCGATCTGGGATACTTTTTTTGTCAGCATCGCCACGCAACTGCTTCAGCAGGATGCCAAGCGGGGCCCGGAATACATCGCCGAGCGCGCCGCAGACATCGCCGACGAGATGCTGCTTGAGCGACGCGAACGTTGCGTTGAGCGTCGCACGGCACCCGTCGACTGGATCGGGCCGGCCAAGGGTCAGTAAGCGTACCTGAGCAACGCATGGGACGTGCCGGTCAAGGCAATGAAACCCAGTACGGCTACCACCGCCGGCAATAACAGCCACCAAGTTTTTGCCGGCATGGGTGGCAGTGGGCTGCGATATTGGCTGAGGGTCAGGCTGAACGCGCAAACCGCCATCGCCAGCAGGGTGCCGGCCAGGATGTCAGTCGGCCAGTGCGCCCCCAGGTAAACCCGCGACAAGGCAATGAACGCCGCCGGAATACAGCCCAATAGAAGCCACGTCATGCGCAGTCGTGTCGGCTGCCCCAGGCCGGCCAGCACGGCCAGCGCCAGGAAAAACGCGAAAGAGCCGGACGCATGCCCGCTGGGCATGCTGAAACTGGTCAGCGGGTCTGTAAGAATTTCCGGGCGACCACGGGCGAAAAACAGCTTGGTACCGGTGTTAATCACGGCGGCACCGGCCAGCGTCGCGCCGACAAACACCGCCTGGCGCCATTGCCGCGCCAGTAGCAGCAGGCCAGTAAACACGGCGCTGGCGACGAACATTTTCTTGAACTCGCCCAGCTGGGTGATGCGCACCATCACTTCGTCCAGCCACGGGCTGCGATGTTCTTGCACCAGGGCGATCAGGCCATGGTCGAAGTTATCGAGATGGTGAAAGCCGATAAACAGGGCGATCAACAAGGTCAGGCTGGCACAACCGATCCACAAGGTGGCGCGGCGATGGCCGCGCAGGCTGCTGTTCAAACTCAAGCCCAGCAACACGGCGATAGCGGCTGTGACAACGCCCGCCTCTGGCCAGAAACCTTCCGGTAGCGGCAGGCGGAATGCTGCGCCGGTCGCCCAGCCGGGCAACAGATAGGCCACCGACCAGCCCGCGCCGGCCAGAAGGCTTACGGCGGCGAAACGCGGGAAAGGCATGTCGCACATACCGGCGACCATCGGCAGCATAGGGCGCAAGGGGCCGATGAAACGTCCGACCAGCAGGCTGGCAATGCCGTACTTGTGGAAGTAGGTTTCGGCGCCGTTCATCCATTCTGGATGGTGGCGCAGGCCGGGCAGGCGACGGATGTTCTGGTGGAAGTGGCGGCCGAGAAAGTAGGAAATCCCGTCGCCGAGCAAGCCGCCGAGAAAGCCCAGTAGCAGGGTTTCACTCAACGACAGCGCGCCGCTGCCGGCCAGCGCGGCGATGGCAAACAGCAACACCGTGCCTGGCACGATCAGCCCGGCGATGGCCAGGCATTCCACGCAGGCGACAATAAATACTGCCACCGCCAGCCATTCTGGGTTCAGGGTCAGCCAACCGGTGATGCTATCGAGCCATTGGCCCATACACTCAACTCCATTCTTGAAATACATAACTTGAGACAGTGAAGATCAACTGTGGGAGCGGGCTTGCTCGCGAATGCGGTGTGTCAGTTAATGCATGTAT